>SCSY01000104.1 GCA_004298625.1 Nitrospirota bacterium
AATTTGAGAGAGATTTAGGTGCCGGTTTTTTCTATAACGAAATTTTTCGGATTCCTTTCGTTAATGGAGAGATTATTTTTAGTGTATAATACTATCTACAGCAAATAGAAATCTTGAAATTTTTGAGTTAAAGGAAATTTAAGGAGCGACGACTATGGAGAGTTTATGTACACAATAACCCTTATCCCCGGCGACGGCGTAGGCCCAGAGATAGCTGAGGCGACGAGGCGCGTAATAGAGGCAACCGGAGTGCAGATAAAATGGGATATTCAGGACGCCGGCGAGGACGTTTATCGGAAAGAGGGCAACCCGCTTCCCGAAAGGGTAATTGACTCAATAAAAAAGAACAAGGTCGCCATCAAAGGTCCGGTAACAACTCCCGTCGGCACAGGGTTCAGGAGCGTGAATGTAACGTTAAGGCAGGCGCTCGACCTTTATGCCTGTCTCAGGCCCTGCTTAAGTTTTAAAGGCGCAAGAACAAGATATGAGAATATTGATCTGGTTATCGTAAGAGAAAACACGGAAGACCTTTATGCAGGCATCGAATTCCAGAAAGATTCGGAAGAGACAAAAAGACTGATAGACTTCATTGAAACCGCGACAAAGAAAAAGATCAGACATGATTCAGGGATAAGCATAAAACCAATCTCTGTTTACTGCACGGAGCGCATTGTAAGATTTGCATTTGAATACGCAAGGAAAAATAAGAGAAAGAAAGTCACCGCAGTTCACAAAGCAAATATAATGAAATATTCGGACGGGCTTTTCCTTGAGGTGGCAAGAAAGGTCGCTGCAAATTACAGCGATATAGAGTTTGAAGACAGGATTATTGACAATATGTGCATGCAGCTCGTGCAAAAACCCGAGCTATATGACGTAATGGTGCTCCCCAATTTGTATGGCGACATTGTCTCGGACCTTGCCGCGGGCCTCATCGGAGGACTCGGCCTTGCCCCGGGAGCAAATATCGGAGACGAGATGGCTGTATTTGAGCCGACACATGGAAGCGCGCCGAAATACAAGGGCTTGAACAAAATGAACCCTTTTGCTATGATGCTTTCAGGGGTGATGATGCTGAGACATCTCAGTGAATTCTCTGCAGCCGACAGGCTTGAAAAGGCAATTGCCTCTATTATCGAAGAGGGCAGATTTGTAACTTATGATATGAAACCAAAACCCGATGACCCGACAGCAGCAAAGACATCCGAGGTTGCTGATGAAATTATAAAAAAGTTAAAAAGCAGTAGGGGCGAGGCGGCGCCTCGCCCCTAACACTGACACTGATTATGGACCCTCATAGCATATTCCTCTTAATCCTGATCGCCGTCTCTATCATCGCCATTGCCGTTCTTTCAAGTTCGGAATCATCCTTTATTGCCGTAAATAAAATAAGGATACGCGGGCTCCTTGAAAAAGGCGACAGCAGGGCAAAGGCCGTCCAAAAGATACTGGATGATCACGACAGGCTTTTCAGCGCTGTAATCCTCTCAGGGAACCTGTTCACCGTCCTTGCAACCTCTATCGGAACTGTCCTGGCATTGAGATACTTCGGGGAGGACGGCATAATTATCGCTACTATCGTTATGACATTCCTCACGGTTGTATTCGGAGAGCTCGCGCCAAAGACATTTGCTGTTGCCCACTCCGAAAAGGTATCTCTGCTGCTCGCAAAACCCATCGCATTTTATATTAAATTAATATCGCCGCTCGTATGGATATTCAAGGTCTCGTCAAATCTCATTATCAGGATTCTGGGTGGAAAACAAAAATCCGTATCTCCCTTTGTAACGGAAGAAGAGATTAAAACCATGATAACCATAGGCGAAGAAGAAGGGACCCTGGAACAGGAAGAAAAAGAGATGCTTCATAACGTCTTTGAATTCGGGGACAAGGCAGTGACAGAGGCCATGGTTCCGCGCACAGAGATAGTCTCCATAACTGAAGAGTCAACCATAGACGATGCCCTGAAACTGGTCTCGGAATCGGGTTATTCGCGTTATCCTGTTATTAAAGAAACCATAGATAATGTCATTGGAATCCTCTATGTAAAGGATATATTGATAAGGATGGCTGAAGGCAAAATAGAGACAAGCTCTCCCATAACAGACCTTGTAAGAGAGGCATATTTTATACCTGAAAATAAAATGGCGACAGAACTTCTCGATGAGATGCAGAAGAATAAATTCCAGATCGCTCTAATCATGGACGAATACGGAGGCACGGCCGGGCTTATTACTCTCGAAGACATAATAGAAGAAATCGTCGGAGGTCTTCAGGATGAGTTTGAGGCAATGGAGGCTGAAAAAGAGGTAGAGATTATTGATGAGAGGACCTTCATGGCCTCGGGAACAACAGGGCTCGATGAAGTGAATGAGCTTGCAGGCGTTGGACTCGCAAGCGAGGATTTTCATACAATCGGCGGCTTTGTATTCGGACTGTTCAGAAGACTGCCGAAGGTCGGGGAACAGGTAAAATATCATAATCTCCGTTTTCTCATACTTGAAATGGAAGATAAAAAGATAGAAAAGATCAAGATTACGAAACTTTAACACAAAGAAACTTATTTTTTAATTCCCGCCCTTTTTATGAGGTCGAATACAGGCTGATAATCAGAGGCCGTAGTCTCGATAAATCTCAGGGCGCCGAATTTCTCCAGGACAATCTTACCCTTTGGATCCTTATCCATATCAAGCAGAGCGCTTTTAAATTTTCCCTTCAGCTTCCTGTTAAGGTCCTTTCTGACACATAACCCATTCGAAGGGACCTTGGGAGACTCGGCAAGTATTATAAGCTCCCTGTCGAGCCCGGGATCATTCCGCTTCAGCTTGTCGTAAACGCTGTGTTTTGCAGCGCCTACATCAGCCTTTTTGTTAAGCACCGCATATATTGCCGCATCATGGCTCCCGGCAAAATAATATTCCCTGAAATATTTGTCTATATCCTGCACGCCGTTTTCCTTAAAATAAGCTATGGGGAAGATATATCCTGCAGTGGTAGCCTTATCCACAAATGCCATCCTCTTACCCTTCATATCTTTCACATTTCTTATACCGCTGTCTTTTCTTACAAATATATATCCATGATATGTTGATGAGCCGTCCAGATTTACGGGCCTGGCCAGGGGCTCAACACCAAGCTGCTCGATAGCCGTAGCGCCCGTGAACGAGCCGAAAAAAGCCCCATCCAGATTAAGAGACCTGAACCTCTCAACTGTGCCTCCGTATTTGCTGAATATTGTGAGTTTAACCTTAACGCCTGTTTTTTCCGACAGGTAATCCGCCAGGGGACTAAACCTCTCCCTCTGCTTGAATACATTCACCTCAGGGATAAGGCCTATGAGCAGTTCATCCTGCTCTGCAAAAGCTGCGGCAGGAAAAAATAAAAATCCAGCCAATATAACAATTAAAAAATATTGCTTGCACATAATTTATCTCCTCCTTCAGCCTTTTTTCGGCAGCTCTATCTTTGCATTCTTCCTCGCATCCTGAAGCCATGACTGGAATGCGTCTCTTGCCTTTTGCTGTGTCAGTTGATGTTCTATATTCTCCTTAACCTCATCAAAGGATCGTATCTTTTTTTCTTTCTTATCCATGACCTTGATAATATAATAACCTTCTCTTCCCTTTATGGGGCCCCCGGCTGTGCCTGTTTTGATCTTTGTTATCGCCTTAGCCATATCCGCAGGAAATGTATCCAGGGTAATCCACCCCGTCTCTCTTTCGCCGGGACCTGTATGCCCTGCGGGGTATTTATCGGCCATTTCTTCAAAACTTGCGCCCTTATCAATCTCCTTTTTAATCCTCTTCGCCTCTTCAATATTAGTTGCCTTTATAATGGAAAGCCGCATCTGCTCGGCAACGGCAAAAGTCCGGAGGTTATTATCGTAATACCCCTTAAGCTCTTCTTCGGAAACAGAGACGCTTCTGGACAGGCTGTCCTTGAATTTGCCCACAATTAAATCTTTCTCTATGGATTTAAGCACAATATCTTTGCTCAGACCTTTTTGCTTAAGCCTCTGGAGATAATCCGCCTCTTTTAGAAATGCCTTAACCATATTATTGTATGCATTCATTACCTCCTTTTTATCTACCCTTATCTTCTCTTTCTTCGCTGCCTGAAGCATCAGCTTTTCATTGATAAGCTGATCGAGCAGTTCCTGCTGCATCGTATTATGAATGCCCCCGCTTTGAAGCATCTTTGAGTCTTCCTTTATTCCCGCGTGCTTTAACAGAACCTTGATGTCCTTCTGTGTTATGGCCTCGCCGTTCACCCTTGCCACGACAGGCTCTCTCGAACATCCCAAAAATAAAAAAATTCCGATTATTAATAATGCCGGTTTCAATCTCGAATACATCATATCCGCTCCCTTTCCTTTACACGAATCTTCGGTATTTTAATAATTATTTAGCATTAGTTCAAGGATTTTTACGGGTTTTCTGGTATTATTTGTTCAATAAACCTTAACCGGAGGTATGGATTGAAGATACGATTTCTCGGCGGCGCAAGGACTGTAACTGGGACATGTTTTTACCTGGAGACGCCTGGACTGAAAATGCTGGTTGACTGCGGCATGTATCAGGGCGAAGATGCTTATGACATAAATAGAGAAAATTTTGCATTTGAACCAAAGGAGATAGACTGCCTTTTTCTTACACATGCCCATATAGATCACAGTGGGCTTGTGCCGAAGCTTGTCAGGGATGGTTTCAGGGGAAAAATAATAGCAACCTCCGCAACCATAGACCTTGCCGAGTTGATGCTTTATGATTCAGCGCATATTCAGGAAACAGACTCTGTCTGGCAGTCTAAAAAGGCATTAAGAGCCGGCAAAGAGCCCGTGCTTCCGCTTTACACTGTTGAAGATATAAGAGCATCGGTCCCTCTTTTTACAAGAACACCTTACGGGAAGATCGAACACCTCGGCAAAGGCATAAAATACAGATTTCTTGACGCGGGTCATATCCTCGGCTCGGGCAGTCTCGAGATGTGGTTTCAGGACGGCCCCATGGAGAAAAAAATAATCTTTTCAGGGGATATAGGCAAAAAGGGAAACCCTATTATCAATGACCCCGGCACGGCAACGGAATCCAACTATATCGTCATGGAATCCACCTACGGCAACAGGCTGCACAAGAATATGGATAAGACCATTGATGAGCTTTTAGAGGCAATAAAGGTAACCTTCAAAAAAGGCGGGAATATCATAATCCCTGCATTCGCTATCGGGAGGACCCAGGATTTACTCTATGTGCTTAACAGGTTAGTCCGTGAAAAAAGGCTTTATAACATCAATGTCTATATAGACAGCCCGCTGGCTGAAAAGGCGACAAAGACATACCTTGCACATCCCGAATGTTTTGATGAGGAGGCGAAGAGGCTTATCAGCGGCAATATTATCGGCGATGCCATCAAAGTTAAATTCACGCATTCGGTGGATGAATCCATAGCGCTGAACAATATTAAATCCCAGGCCATAATCATTGCAGGCAGCGGCATGTGCGAGGGCGGAAGGGTAAAACATCACCTGAAGCATAACCTGTGGAGGGCGGAGAGCAGCGTTATCTTCGTGGGATTTCAGACCAGGGGTTCTCTCGGCAGAAGGATCGTCGACGGCGCAAAGAGGGTTCATATCTTCGGGGAGGAGATAGCGGTAAAGGCAAAGATATATACCGTCGGGGGGTTCTCTGCCCACGCCGACCAGAAAGGGCTTCTTGAATGGCTTTCATCATTCAAAGACAGCCCTATGGTCTTTGTGGTTCACGGTGAAGAAGAAACAGCGCTCACTTTTTCAGGGATAGTAAAAGAGCGCTATGGATTTTTGACGCATGTGCCAAACAAAGGGGAATCCTACGAATTGTAAAAAATACTTATTTTACTCTTGCGCCTGCTTTAATCTGCTTCTCAGGAGAGATTACCGCCAGATTCCCTTCTTCATCAGATGCCGCAAGGAGCATGCCGTTTGATTCCACTCCCATGAGTTTTGCAGGCTCAAGGTTCGTGACAACCACAATGGTCTTGCCGATTAAATCTTCTGGCGAATATGCCTTGCCGATGCCTGCGACAATCTGCCGCTCCTCGCCTGTATCAACCTTCATAACGATTAATTTGTTTGATTTCTCGACCCTCTGAGCCTCAAGCACCTTGCCTGTCTTCAGTTCTACTTTTGCGAAATCTTCTATTGTTATCATCTCCTGAATTTCTTCTCCAATGCCTTTTCAACAACATCAGGGACAAGCCCTTTTACTGAGCCTCCGAGCGACGCAACTTCCTTAATTATGGTTGATGTCAGGAACGTATATTCTTCGGAAGGCATCATAAAAACCGTCTCGATCTTAAGATCCAGCTTCCTGTTCATCAGCGCCATCTGAAGTTCATATTCGAAGTCAGACACGGCACGGAGTCCTCTTATAACCGCAATTCCTTTTTTCGATTTTACATATTCAACCAATAGACCATCGAATGCCTCAACCCTTACGTTTTTAAAACTCTTAACAGCATCCTCCACCAGTTTCAGCCTTTCCTTAATCTTGAAAAGGGGCTGTTTTTTAGGAGAAGCGGCAACTGCGATAATGACCTCGTCAAATATCCTCAATCCTCTTTTAACAAGGTCAATGTGGCCGTTTGTTATAGGATCAAAAGTTCCCGGACAAATCGCTGTTTTTTTCATTATTCCTTCCTGAACAATGTTAACACAGTATCGCCGTACTTGTAATCTTTTTTCTTCCTGAGCTTCCCTATTTCATCGGGAAGTTTCTTCCTGGAAAAATGCTCGGCTATTATAATGCCTTCTTCCCCGAGCAATTCTCCGTCGGACAATAGCGAAAGAACGTCATCGAGCTCGGTCGAATGATAAGGCGGGTCAAGGAATATGACATCGCCCTTCAATCCTTCGTCCGTGGCCTCTCTAACAAAATCAAGCGCAGTGCTTTTCAGTATATCGGCCGTTGAACCGCATCCGCAATCCGCTGCCGCCTTTCTTATTAACTCCACCCTTTTCTTGTCCGATTCGACAAAAAAAACCTTCCCGGCGCCTCTGCTGATCGCCTCGAACCCAACAGCGCCTGTCCCCGCATAAAGGTCAATAAACACAGCGCCTCTGATTTTTTCCCGCAGGATATTAAAGACAGCCTCTCTCACTTTTGACGACGTCGGCCTGAGTTCGCCCTCTTTTGCAAATCTCAGAGCCTTAACCGAGCTTACTTTCCTTCCCTTTAAATTTCCAGCGGAGATTCTCATCGGATTGTATAACCTCCAGGCGGGGCATAGTGTTTAAGCCTGATTATCATTCCTAATTTCTATACGGTGGATTTACGATATCCGATGAGACTGAAGCATGGTCTTTTATCTTCACCTTTTTCCCGTCTATCCCGATCCTTCCTTCGGCAAAAAGCCTTACAGCCTCAGGATAAATCTTATGCTCAAAACTCAATATCCGCTCGGAAAGCGTGTCCTCTGTATCATCAGGAAATACAGGCACTGCCGCCTGAATGATAACTGGGCCGGTATCCATGCCCTCATCTACAAAATGCACGGTGCAGCCTGAAATCTTCACGCCGTAATCAAGCGCCTGTTTCTGGCCGTGCAGCCCGGGAAACGATGGAAGCAGCGCAGGATGTATGTTCATTATCCTATAGGGGAATGCATCTATCAGAGGCTTTCTTACAATCCTCATAAACCCTGCAAGAATGACAAGCTCAACGCCCCTTGCCTTCAGTTCAGCCGCTATTTTTTTAAAAAAATCATCCGTTGAGGCAAATTCTTTTGGATTTATGAAGAGATCTTTTATATTATGTTTCTTAGCCCTCTCGATTGCAAAGGCGGAAGGATTGTCGGTAATCAACAGTTCTATGGACGCATCGAGATTTCCTTTTTCTATTGCATCTATTATCGCCTGAAAATTGGAGCCGCGGCCTGACGCCAGCACTCCTGCCTTTAACATTATTAACGCCCCCTATTTGCGAGTGTGCACAATCGAGCCGAACAGCAGCCTAAAGCCTTATCTCTATATATGCATTTTCTCTGAGTCCCCGAAGCCAGCTTTTATATTTTTCAGAGGAATACTTTTCTATCAGCTTATTCCTGATGGACTCTTTTAATTCAGCCTCGCTATGCTTTTCGGATTTTTCTTCGAGTCTGATAATGTGCAGCCCCCTGTCGGTCCAGAAAGGCTGACTGACCTCGCCCGCCTTCAGCCGCGATATCACATCTATGAATTCCTTTGCCATGTAACGCTTCTTTACAAAACCGAGGTCTCCGCCTGCCTTGCGTGAAGGGTCTTCGGAATATTGTTTGGCAAGCGCTGCAAAATCCTCTCCGGCCTTAAGCTGTTTTAGAATTCCCTCTGCCTTTTGTTCTATAGCCTTTCTGTCTGCTCCGGCGTCGGTTTTTTTGAAGAATATCTGCCTTATCCTGTAGGCCTCGCCATCCGCAAGAATACCCTTATTCTCTCCCATTTGTTTCTCTATATCGCTTTCGGACACGACTATCTTGCTTTTCACCTGATGGGTAACAATCCGGCTCAATATCATCTGCTCTGCAATTTTTTTCTTATATTCATCGAACGTAAAACCTTCCTTTTTCAAGGATTCTATCAAGGCCGGTTCATCCAGAGAATATTTCTTCCTTATATCGGCAATAGCGCTGTTGACATCATCTGCGGTCGCCTCTATCCCCAACTGCTTTGCAGCCTGCAGCTGCAATTTCATATCTATTAAACTTTCAAGAAAAACCCCCTCGTTTTCCTTGAATATCTTTCTCTTGTCTTCGTCTTTTAACTCCTTCATCTTGTCGCTTGCCTCGAACTCCATTGCCTTGTATAGATCGCTCCATGTTATAACCTCCTGATTTACGACCGCGACAACCCTGTCGAGGAGAATAGCTGCCTGAGATGTTGAATGAAACATAAAAATAAGCAAAACAAAGATAAATGCCTTGAGCTTCATCATTTCCTTCCCCTGATTTTCAAAAGTAATATTAAAGTATATCCTATACCCCATGAAAATTCCACAAAAATTACCGCGCGAAAGACCATAGCCTCTTCAGAAAATAATTCAGGGGTGCGCTGCGCCTTAATTATGTTAAAATATTGAATCTTACAAATAAGGAAGGTTATTGAAATGTTTAACATGAAGGCAGTGCAGCCTGCAAGGCTCGACCCTGAAACAAAATTTAGATTCAGGTGTCATAAGGATATAAAGTGTTTTACAAAGTGCTGCAGCAACATTGACATAATGCTTACGCCTTACGATGTCCTTCGCCTGAAAAACAGGCTTGGGATGTCATCCGAGGAGTTTCTCGAAAAATATACATATTCAAAAATAGATGAAAAATCATCCCATCCTTACATATACCTGAAGATGTCGAGAGACGAAAAAAGAAGCTGCCCGTTCGTTACATTCCCCGAAGGCTGCACGATCTATGCGGACCGTCCCGTAAGCTGCAGGTATTATCCGATAGGACAGGCAACACTCAAAAAGGGCATCGGCTCAAGCGGACAGGGCATTCACGAGGAGTTTTATTTTTTTGTGAAGGAACCGCACTGCCTCGGTTATGAAGAAAACACTGAATGGACTGTTGAATCATGGAGGGCCGATCAGGAGTCAAGCCTCTATGATGAGATGAACAGGGAATGGAAAGGCATCCTGATGAGAAGGAATATCCCGGGAGGCAAGAGTGTCCTTGACCCCAAAAAGCAGACACAGTTTTATATGGCAAGCTATGACCTCGACAGATTCAAGAGGTATGTCTTCGAATCTAAATTCATCGAGACATTCGACATCGCCAAAGAGGAAATCGAGAAATTAAAAACCGACGAAGTCGCCCTGATGAACCTCGGCTTTAAATATCTGAAATATGTCCTCATGCTGGAAGAAGCATTGAAGGTTAAGCCTGAAGTTGTGAAGGCAAAGAAGGCGAAGGAATAAAGACTCAGCCGCCCCGATTGGTTTAGGATGACCAGCAGACCATTAAAAATATTCTTTTCAGGCATAGGCGGAAGCGGCGTGTCGGCAATCGCAAGCTTTATGGCCGATAAGGGACATGCTATTTCAGGCTCCGACAGGGCCTTCGATAAAGACCCCAACCACCCTGTATGCAGAATACTGAAATCCGGAGGCGTTTCTATTACACCTCAGGATGGAACCGGTATAGACAACTCACTTGACCTAACTGTCTTCAGCACTGCGGTAGAGCATGATCAGCCTGAGTATAAAAAGGCAAAGAGTCTTAAAATCCCCATAAACACAAGACCTGAATATCTTGCAGAGATAATATCTGATTTTAAAGCAATCGCAGTTGCCGGAACAAGCGGAAAGTCAACAACATCAGGGATGCTTGCTTTTTTGATGCAAAGGCTCGGCTTGAATCCGAATTTCATCGGCGGCGGCCGCGTCAAACAGTTCAAGACAGAAACAAACCCTGGGAATTCCATCACAGGAGACTCTGATTTTCTTGTAATTGAAGCCTGCGAATCCGACGGCACAATCGTAAATTACAGGCCCGAATATTCGATAATATCAAACCTTGAATTGGATCACCACTTTGTGGATAAAACCTCTGAAATGTTTGAGAGGCTTGCGGCAAATACATCGGGTAAAGTTATCGTAAATGCAGATGATAAAAATCTCGGGAAAATCAAGATCAAAAATCCAGTTACATTTTCCATAGACAGCCAATCGGATTACATGGCCTCAGGCGTCATATACAACCCTTTAGGCACGGACTTTTCATTGCACGGCATAAGGTTCAGCCTTCCCCTCCCCGGAAAATATAACCTTTATAATGCCGTCTCATGCCTGGCAATTCTCGCAGAGATAGGGAGTCCGCTTAAAGATATCGCAAATGCGCTGCATGAATTCAAGGGCCTCGAAAGAAGATTTGATATTCATCTTAATAACGGCAAAAAACTTGTGATTGACGACTATGCCCATAACCCGCATAAGATCTCAGCCCTTATGCAGACTGCAAAAAATCTAAAGGAGAATATTTGTTATATCTTCCAGCCGCACGGGTTTGCTCCTACGAGGATGATGAAGGCGGAATACATCGCCGCCTTCTCAAAAAACCTCCGCGACTCCGATTATCTTATTTTGCTGCCTATTTACTACGCCGGCGGCACAACCAGCAAAGACATTTCAAGCCATGACCTTGCCGAAGGGATTAAGGCAAATGGGAAGTCCGTTGAAGTTTCCGGGAGAAAAGATATTTTGGAGAGGCTTGAGAGATGGGATAATTATATTGTCCTCGGCGCAAGGGATGAGACACTTTCCGATTTTGCGAAAAAGATAGCCCTGAAGCTTTAATTTACAAAATCCCAAGGAGAATTAAATTTTCGCCTGTTTCATACAAAAATTCTTCAAGAGATACTTCTTTTGACCCTCGCCTAGAAAAATCATGGCTGTCGGGATTATGTCCTCAGGGTTCTAATGGGATCCACGGCAGAATCCCACTCGTGTTAATCGCTCTCCGCTTCAAAGGAAAAACTT
The DNA here is from genome assembly GCA_004298625.1 of Nitrospirota bacterium. Taxonomy (GTDB): domain Bacteria; phylum Nitrospirota; class Thermodesulfovibrionia; order Thermodesulfovibrionales; family UBA1546; genus SCSY01. The sequence continues at coordinate 11,484 of SCSY01000104.1, forward strand.
TTTTTCTTAAGGATGTTCTTTTTTTCAAATTCATCAAGAGTCATATTATATTTTTTCCTGAAACGATTATCAATAAGCTGGAATTCTGTAAGTTTTCTCTTAATATCTTCACCAAGTATCTTTCTGACCTTATAATCCAGGTCTCCTTCGGGGATTAAAAGGTCAAGCATCTTTGAGGTCTTCTCTGCAATTGCTTTCATAACAAAACATTAGCACACAATATAAATCAAAATCAATTCTCTTGCTCCGCCGTCTCACCCGCAAGACCGCCACACAATAAAAAAGCCCCGCCGAAGCGGGGCTCCAAAAATTTTATTTCAACCTTTTTTACTTCTTTGCTTCTTCCTTCTTTTCTTCTTTAGGCTTTGTCTCAGCCTTGGCCTTCTTTTCCTCTTTCGGCTTTATGCTCTCATAATCAACAAATTCAAGCACAGCCATCGGAGCAGCGTCATTGACCCTGTTTCTGGTCCTGACTATCCTGAGATAACCGCCGTTTCTGCCGCTAAACCTCGGAGCTATGTCTTTAAAAAGACTTGCTATAACAGTTCTGTTTGGTATATAAGAAAGGGCCAGACGCTTTGCGTGCAGATCTCCCCTTATCCCAAGCGTTACTATCTTTTCGGCAATCTTTCTTGCCTCTTTTGCCTTTATTAATGTTGTCTCTATCCTCTGGTGCTCCAGGAGAGAAGAGACAATGCCTCTCAGAAGAGCCTTCCTCTGGTTTGCCGTCCTGCCGAATAATTTCCCATCAACTTTATGCCGCATCTTTCCCTACACCCCTGTCTTTTTAATGTCTTCGCTTTCAATCCTCATGCCGAGATGAAGCCCCATTGTAGTGAGTATTTCCTTGATCTCGTTAAGGGACTTGCGTCCGAAATTTTTTGTCTTCAGCATCTCCGGCTCTGTCCTCTGAACAAGGTCCGCAATAGTCTTGATATTTGCATTCTTCAGGCAGTTATAGGACCTCACGGAAAGTTCCAGCTCATTAACGTTCTTCAGAAGGTTGGAATTCAACGCCGGGGTATCGCCTGCTAAAGCCGAGACGCTGCTTTTTTCAAATTCCATGCCCTCATCTTCCTTCTCAAGGATAAAAATATGCATGTGTTCTATAACTACCGCAGCGGCCTGAGACAGCGCCTTTTTCGGAGTTATGCTCCCGTCTGTCCATATTTCCATAACAAGCCTGTCATAGTCGGTCGCCCTGCCTACCCTTGCCTTCTCAACCCAGAAATTTACTTTTTTAACCGGGCTGAAAACAGAATCCACAGCAATCATGCCGACAGGCAGGCCCTCTTCCTTATTCAACTCTGCGGAAACATAACCCCTGCCTTTTTTGATATACATTTCCGCCTCAAAGGAAGCGCCTTTATCAAGAGTGGTTATAAGCTGTTCCGGGGTAAGAATCTCGACACTTGAGTCTACCTGAATATCATTCCCCTTCACTTCACCTGGCCCCTTAACCTTGATTGTGGCAATGCGTTTGCCATCAGCATGCATTTTGAATTTAAGCTTTTTTATGTTGAGTATGACATCTATGACGTCTTCCTTTACTCCGGAAAGCGCTGAAAACTCGTGCACAGCTCCGGGTATCTTTATTGCCGTTACTGCAGCCCCTTCAAGAGACGACAGCAGAACCCTCCTGACGGAGTTTCCGAGTGTAGTGCCGTAACCTCGCTCTAATGGTTCTGCAATCAGTTTCCCGTAGGTGCTTGTCAATGTCTCTTCATCAAACCCTACCTTTTCAGGTAACTGAAAGCCTTTTTCCTTTAAATCCATAATAAGGCCTCCCACGCCTCTTTTATTTTTACAACCTACTACTTTGAATAAAGTTCAACTATCAACTGTTCCTGAATAGGCAACTGCATCTCTTCTCTGGAAGGAATATGCAATATCTTGCCTTTGAAAGTTGATATATCAACCTCGACCCATCCAGGAAGTCCTCTATGTTCAATCTTTGATATGTTATCCGCTATGCCGGGCACTTCCCTGCTTGATTCTTTAACTTCAACGACGTCCCCCGGCTTGACGAGATAAGAGGGTATATTTATTATTTTGCCGTTGGTGATAAAATGTCCGTGAACTATCATATGCCTGGCCTCTCTCCTGTTTACGGCAAATCCCATCCTGAACACTACATTATCCAGGCGGCGTTCAAGGAGTTGCAGAAGCACCTCTCCAGTAGCCCCTTTCTGTCTTTCAGCTTCACGAAAACATATCCTGAACTGCCTTTCGATAAGGCCGTAATTTTTTCTTGCCTTCTGTTTTTCCTTAAGCTGTATCGCGTAATCGGAAAGCTTTGTCCGTCTCTGCCCGTGCTGGCCCGGCGGATATTTCCTTCTTTCTACCGCGCACTTTTCGGTATAACATCTCTCGCCTTTCAGAAAGAGCTTTTCACCCTGCCTGCGGCATACTCTGCATAAAGGTCCTGTATACTTTGCCACTCTCTAAACCCTCCTTCTCTTAGGAGGTTTGCACCCGTTGTGCGGAACAGGCGTAACATCTTTTATAAGATTAATGTCCAGCCCTGCAGCCTGCAACGCCCTTATGGCAGACTCCCTGCCAGCTCCGGGTCCCTTAACAAAAACATCCAATTGCTTCATGCCCATATCTATTGCCTTCTTGGCTGCCGCTTCCGCCGCCATCTGTGCGGCATACGGCGTGCCCTTCCGCGATCCCTTGAATCCAAGACTTCCTGCGCTTGACCATGTGACGATATTCCCATTGGGGTCTGTAATCGAAACTATTGTGTTATTGAAGGTTGCCTGAATATGGGCTGCTCCGACATTTACATGTTTTCTTTCTTTTCTGGCGCCCTTTTTACGCTGAGCCATCTGCTATGCCTCCTTCTTCTTGCCCATAATGGTTTTTCTCGGGCCCCGGCGCGTACGCGCATTTGTTTTTGTCCTCTGCCCCCTGACAGGAAGCCCTGTTCTGTGTCTGACGCCCCTGTAACATCCAATATCCGTAAGCCTCTTTATATTCATGGAAGTTTCTCTTCTGAGGTCGCCTTCAACCTTGTAGTCCCTGTCAATAGCGGTCCTTATCTTTACAATATCTTCGTCCTTAAGGTCTTTAACTCTTATATCGGGATTAACTTTTGTCTCGTCCAGTATTTTTCTTGACAGCGCCCTGCCGATTCCCAATATCCTTGTTAAACCTATTTCGATGCGCTCATTTTTTGGTAAATCTACACCAGCAATTCTTGCCATTTATTCTCCACAATCTTGAATTTTAAATTTTAAATTTTGAATTTTCATCATCCCTGCCTCTGTTTATGCCTGGGATTTTCACATATTACCCTTCTAACGCCTTTTCTTTTTATTACCTTGCATTTCGCACATATAGGCTTTACGGATGACCTGACCTTCATTTAAAAAACTCCTTCTGGTTTTCAGTTTTTGGTTGTTAGACTAAAAACTAACAACTAAACACTAACAACTGCCTCACTTAAATCTATACGTTATCCTGCCCTTTGTCAGGTCATACGGCGAGAGCTCAACCGTAACCTTATCACCCGGCAGAATCTTTATAAAATGCATCCTCATCTTGCCGGAGACATAAGCAAGTATTATCTGCTCGTTCTCCAGCTTTACCCGGAACATGGCATTGGGCAGCGTCTCTACAATAGTTCCCTCTACCTCTATATTTTCCTCTTTGGGCATTGAACTTAAGAGTATACCATCTCAGTTAAATTTCGTCAAGATTTTTGCATCACCGCCGGTAACGGCAATTGTATGTTCAAAATGAGCCGAGAGTCCGCCGTCAAGCGTAACCGCTGTCCAACCGTCCTCAAGTATGCCCACTTCATAGCCGCCTGTATTAACCATGGGCTCGATTGCAATAGTCATGCCTTCTTTTAATCTCGGCCCCTGCCCTGCGACGCCGAAATTCGGTATCTGAGGTTCTTCGTGCAATGACGTCCCGATCCCATGCCCGACAAACGCCTTTACAACGGAAAAACCATGGGCCTCGACATGCCTCTGTATTGCAGATGATATATCCGATACCCTGTGCCGGATTGTCGCCATATCTATCCCTTTATAAAGCGCCTCTTCGGTTACCCTGAGAAGCTTCCCTGCTAAAGGACTAATCTCTCCGACAGGGAGCGTTACAGCGCCATCCCCGTAAAAACCATCTATGTATACGCCGACATCCACGCTTATAATATCTCCATCCTTAAGTCTCATCTGGGACGGTATCCCATGAATAACCTGGTTGTTTACAGAGGTGCATATACCGGCAGGGTATCCCCTGTATCCCCTGAAGGCAGCGGTTCCGCCCCTTGAGCTTATTTTTTCCTCTGCCCTTTTTTCTAAATCTTTCGTCGAAAGACCCGGTTTCACAAAGGTCTTCAGATCTTCAAGGACTTCTCCTACAATGCGGCAGGCCCTTGCCATCTTATCTATTTCCTCTGGAGTCTTCAAAATAATCATTTGTATTTATCATCTTAAACTTTTTAAACTTTTGAACCTATTTAACCCTATCCCCTTCTGCCTTTTACCCTTCCCTTCTTTAAAAACCCTTCGTAAGAACGGGTCAGGAGATGCGATTCCATCTGCGATACCGTATCAAGCGCGACTCCGACAACAATCAAAAGAGATGTGCCGCCGAAATAAAAAGGGACATTGAATCTCCTTATCAGGATTTCGGGTATAATGCACACAACAGCAAGGTATACGGCGCCGACAAACGTCAATCTCGACAGAACCCGGTATATGTATTCTGATGTCTTCTGCCCCGGTCTTATGCCCGGGATATATCCGCCGTATTTTTTCAAATTATCGGCTATATCCACGGGATTAAATACAATGGCGGTATAAAAAAACGCAAAGAAAAAAATCATGCCTACATAAAGCGTTGTATAAAGAATTGTGCCGGGCGAAAGTTGTTTTGCTATGCCCTGAACCCATGGGATGGCTATGAAGCCTGCAATGGTGGCCGGGAACATTATTATCGAAGATGCAAATATGGGGGGAATAACTCCGGCAGTATTTATTTTAAGGGGGAGGTGGGTGCTTTGCCCGCCATATACCTTGCGGCCCACAAGCCGTTTTGCATACTGAACAGGTATCTTCCTTTGCCCTCTCTCCATAAATATAATTACGCCGACTATTGCAACCATCATCACTATAAGAAAAAGCACAAAAAATATTGACAGGGTGCCGGCCTGTATAAGACTGAATGTGCTCACAACGGCATTGGGAAACCCTGCGACTATGCCTGCAAATATTATAAGAGAAATACCGTTGCCTATGCCCCTCTCCGTAATCTGCTCCCCAAGCCACATTATAAACGCAGTGCCGGAGGTAAGTGTTATCATCGTAAGCAGCCTGAACGACCAGCCGGGGTTCTGTATGAATGCGCCCTCAGCCATGCTCTCGAGTCCGACTGCAATTCCAAAAGACTGTATAGCGCTGATGACCACTGTTCCGTATCTGGTGTATCTTGTAATCTTTTTTCTGCCTGCCTCGCCTTCTTTTGCAAGTTTTCCAATCGCCGGTATTACAACTGTCAGAAGCTGAAATATAATGGATGCGCTTATATAAGGCATGATGCCGAGAGCAAATATTGTCACCCTGGAAAGAGCGCCTCCGGAAAACATATCAAAGAACCCCATAATAGCCCCGCCTTTTTCGGCAAGGAACTTGCTCAACTCCTCGCCGTTTATACCGGGGGTCGGAATATGACCACCCACCCTGTATACGGTAAGAAGAGCAAGAGTGAAGACTATCCTGTTTTTTAATTCAGGAACTCTAAATATATTTTGAAAACTTGAAAGGGCTCCCATAGTGAAGTTAAAAGTTTCCGTCCCGGACGGATTCGCTTGAGGCGAAAAAAGTTAAAAGTTTTAAATTAAAGAGAAGCTGAAATCCTTTATTCTGCATCTTAGATTTTTTCAGCCTTGCCGCCAGCTGCCGCTATCTTGGATGAAGCCGCAGAACTAAAACCATTTGCCTTTATTGTAAGCGGTCTTGTTATTTCACCGCCGCCGAGGACCTTAACGCCGTCCTTAGGATTTTTAATTATGCCGTTTTCAAGCAAGACGTCGGTCGTTATGACATCAACGCCCTTAATCCTCATTATATCTTTCAGATTTATCGTTGCATATTCTTTTGCAAGATAATTTTTAAACCCGCGCTTGGGAACCCTCCTCTGCAACGGCATCTGGCCGCCTTCAAACCCTGCTCCCTTTCCGCCGCCTGAGCGCGCCTTCTGGCCTTTATGCCCTTTGCAGGATGTCTTGCCGTGACCGGAACCTATTCCCCGCCCCACCCGTTTGACCTTCTTATTACTGCCGGACGAAGGGCTTAAATCTTCTATCCTCATCTGACTCCTCCGCTGTTTGCTTGGCGATCCGACTCGTTCCCAGCCTGTGTTTCATCCTCACTGCGCCCTCTTAGCCTGCGAACCACATCTGGGTCCTTAAGCCTCACAAGGCCGTCGAGAGTTGCCTTTGCCGTATTATAAGGATTATGGCTTCCGATAGCCTTTGCAACTATATCCTGTACCCCTGCAACATCAAGCACCGCCCTGACAGCGCCGCCGGCAATCAGTCCTGTGCCTTTAACCGCCGGATTCATTACCACATGCCCGGAACTGAATCTTCCGATTATTCTGTGAGGAATGGTCCCGTCCTTTAAAGGAACTTTAATCAAAGATTTCTTTGCCTGTTCAACGGCCTTTCTTATAGCCTCAGGGACTTCCGCGGCCTTGCCTTTGCCTATGCCTACCGTGCCGTCGCCGTCTCCTACGGCAACCAGCGCAGCAAAAGAAAACCTTCTGCCTCCTTTAACAACCTTTGCGACCCTGTTTATAAATACGACTTTATCTTTCAGAGTCAGTCCTTCTGAATCAATTCTTTTCACCATGCCCCCTCTTTTTAAAGTTCAAACAGTTTAAGAAGTTCAAATAGTTCAAAAAAATTTACTTCACCTATTTAAACTCATGAAACTGTTTAACCTAAAATTCCAATCCTGCTTCTCTGGCCGCGTCTGCCAGGGCCTTCACCCTGCCGTGATAAGGATAGCCGCCCCTGTCAAAAACAACCTTTTTCACGCCTTTTCCCAAAGCCTTTCTGGCAATGAGTTCGCCGACCTGCTTGGCCGTTGCAATATTCCCCTTATTGGATTTTGCATCCTTAAATTCCTTCTCAAGGCTTGAGGCAGAGACAAGCGTCTGCCTGTTATTATCATCTATAACCTGGGCATACATGTGATCAAGACTTCTGTAAACCGAAAGCCTCGGCCTCTCAGATGTGCCTGAAACTTTTTTTCTTATTCTCTCATGCCGTCTTTTTCTTGCTTCTTTTATATCCGCCGCCAACTTAAACCTCCGAATTATTTTAAACTGTTTGCCCTCTTGAACCTTTTAAACTATTTCTTCCCAGCCTTGCCGACCTTAAGCTTTAATCTCTGACCGGCATATCTTACGCCCTTGCCCTTATATGCATCAGGGGCTCTCAGCCCTTTCAGATTTGCAGCAATCTGTCCTATCTGCTGTTTGTCAATGCCTGTTAATGTAATCTGCACCTGCTTTTGATCCACTGCCGCTTTAAGCCCTGCCGGCAATTCAAATTCTATAGGATGAGAATATCCCAGAGCCAGCACAAGCTTATTGCCCTGAACCTGCGCCCTGTAACCGGTCCCTGAAATTTCAAGAACCCTCTGATACCCTGACGATACTCCGGATACCATATTTGCTATAAGACTCCTTGTAAGGCCGTGAAGCGCCCTCACATTTTTTTCCTCGCTCGACCTTTCAACAAGTATTTTACCCTCATTCACAGAAACCTTTATGCCTGTGGGATACTTGGAAGCAGTCTCGCCCTTCGGCCCCTTGACCTTTACGGTTGAATCATCAACCTTTATGTCTACGCCTTTCGGTATATCTATCGGTTTTTTCCCTATCCGCGACATTTAATTATTTTCTCCCTTTAACCTATTTAAACGCTTTAACCTTTTTACCCTGTTTGGATTACCACACATAACAGAGGACTTCGCCGCCCGTGCTTTCGCGCCGGCATGTATTATCACTGGCTACGCCTTTGGATGTTGTCAGTATTGCTATGCCCACGCCGCCCATCACCTTTGGAACTTTTTCGCTCCCGACATAGACCCTGCGGCCGGGCTTGCTTATCCTCTTCAAGCCGGACATAACGCTGTTTCCGTCAATATATTTAAGGGCAATTCTTAAAATTCCCTGTTTCTCGTCTTTTAATATTTTATACGCCCTTATAAAACCCTCCTCCTTTAGAATCTTGACTATCTCAAGCTTCATTCTCGAGGCAGGGATATCAACCTTCTCGGAACGTATAGTAATTGCGTTTCTTATGCGTGTAAGCATATCTGCTATCGGATCGTTAACCATTCTTTTTCACCTCTTACCAGCTTGATTTTGTGACACCCGGAAGCTGTCCCTTCAGGGCGAGATTCCTGAAACATATTCTGCAAAGGCCGAAATCCCTCAAAAATCCTCTCGGTCTTCCGCATACACGGCATCTGTTATAAGCCCTTACCTTGAACTTAGGCGTTCTCTTAACTTTTTCCATCATGCAAGTCTTTGCCATATTCTCCTCTTTTTCAGTGCTTAGGGTCAGTGTTCAGTGTCAGTAAATTTCGTAAACCGACACTTACACTATTCACCGACACTATTTCCTAAACGGCATACCCATATATTGCAACAGGGCCTTGCCTTCTTTGTTTGTCTTTGCAGTCGTGCATATTATGATATCCATTCCATGTACCGCTTCAACCTTATCATATTCTATCTCAGGGAATATAAACTGCTCTTTTATGCCGAGGGAATAATTGCCCCTGCCGTCAAAAGACTTCACGGGGACGCCCTTAAAATCCCTTACCCTCGGAAGCGCAAGGCTTATAAACCTGTCGAGAAACTCATACATCACCACGCCCCTTAATGTAACCTTGCAGCCTATCGGCATGCCTTGCCTCAGCTTGAACCCTGCAATTGACTTTTTGGCCTTGGTGATAACGGCCTTCTGCCCTGTAACGACGCCAAGTTCCTTTTGCGCGGCTTCAAGAAGTTTAATATTCTGAATAGCCTCGCCGAGCCCGACATTAAGGACCACTTTATCAACCTTTGGAACCTGCATCACGTTTTTATATGAAAACTCTTTCATAAGCGCAGGCACTACGTCCTTCAAATACTTTGCCTTTAATCTCGGAGCCGTTACTGGTCTATTGCTTCTTTGCATTTTTTACACACCCTTGATTTTTTATCATTATCGAAAGTAATACTTCCGATCCTTGCAGGCTTGCCGCACCTTGGACATATAAGCATGACATTCGATATGTGAACCGGGGCCTCTTTTTCAATAATTCCGCCCTGAGAATATTTCTTGCTCGGCTTCATATGTTTTTTTATAATATTTACCTTTTCTATTATCAGCTTGCCCTTTGAGCCCATAACTGAGAGCACGCGGCCCTTCTTGCCTTTTTCCTTGCCGGCAGTCACTAAAACCGTATCGCCCTTCTTCATGCCCAACCCCATTTTTTTAGATAACCTCCGGTGCTAATGATATTATCTTTGTAAATTCTTTCCACCTCAACTCACGCGCAACAGGTCCGAATATTCTTGTGCCCACAGGCTCTCCCTGAGGGTTTATCAGCACAACCGCATTCTGGTCAAATCTTATATAGGAGCCGTCAGGCCTCCTATGCTCTTTCTTGGTCCTCACCACAACAGCCTTTGCCTTTGAGCCTTTTTTGACATTGGAGTCCGGAATGGCTTCCTGCACACTGACAACCACAATATCTCCGAGCCGCGCATATCTCCTACGAATGCCGCCGAGGACCTTTATGCATCTAACCCTTTTTGCGCCTGAATTGTCCGCCACTTCAAGTATGCTTCTGTCCTGAATCATCCTCTATTCCTCTCTGCGGGTCGTAGACTTAAGCCTCTTTCAGGATGCTTACAACCTTCCATCTCTTATCCTTGCTGATCGGCCGCATCTCTACTAAGGAGACCATGTCTCCTGTCTTACATTTATTGTCTTCGTCGTGAACCTTAAATCTCGTAACCTTCTTGATTGTCTTTTTGAAAACAGGGTGTTGAACAAGCCTTGTAACGGCAACCACCACTGTCTTTTCCATCTTATCGCTTACAACCTTGCCTGTATAAATTTTCTTTGACATTTCTACTCCGGTTAACCTTTGGATTTCTCTGTTGCTATCGTCAGAACCCTTGCTATATCTTTTCTCAGGGCGCGAATCCGCATGGGATTTTCTATCTCCCCGGTAGCAACCCGGAACTTTAGATTAAACAGCTCCTTCCTCATATCGGATTCCTTCTGTTTCAGTTCATCTGTTGTTAAGGCCCTTAATTCCTGGGGTTTCATGCTACTGTATCCCCCCTCTTTACAAATTTAGTCGAAACCGGAAGCTTATATGACGCAAGCTTAAGAGCTTCCTTTGCAATATCTTCCGTAACGCCGGCAACCTCGTAAAGAACCCTTCCCGGAGAGACAACAGCCACCCAGTATTCCGGATTCCCTTTGCCCTTGCCCATTCTTGTTTCTGCCGGCTTCTTTGTTATCGGTTTGTCGGGAAATATTCTTATCCAGAGTTTGCAGCCTCTTTTGGCATGCCTGGTTATTGCAACCCTTGCCGCTTCAATCTGCCTGGAAGATACCCAGCCCGGCTCCATAGCCTTAAGGCCGTATTCTCCGAAAGAAACATTTGAGCCTTTATACGCCTTGCCGTTCATATTGCCTTTTTGCATCTTCCTGAATTTGACTTTCTTGGGCATTAACATATTATGAACTCCTCACCGCTGCTGCTTCAGGGAGAATCTCGCCGTTATATATCCAGACTTTAACGCCTATCTTCCCATAAGTTGTATTCGCTTCTGAAAATCCATAATCTATATCAGCCCTGAAGGTATGAAGCGGAACCCTTCCTTCCCTGTACCACTCGTCCCTTGCTATTTCCGCTCCGGCAAGCCTGCCGGAACATGCAACCTTCACTCCCTGCGCCCCGAATCTCTGCGCTGATATGACTGCCTTCTTCATAGCCCTTCTGAATGCAATCCTTTTTTCGAGCTGAAGCGCTATATTCTCGGCGACAAGCTGTGCGTCAACCTCGGGTTTTCTTATCTCCTTTATGTCTATAGCAACCGGTTTTTTTGTCATGGTCTCAAGCTCTTTCCGAAGTTTTTCAACCTCGGCGCCCTTCTTGCCGATGATGATTCCGGGCCTCGCAGTATGGATTATTATTCTTGCCTTTTGTCCGGCCCTCTCAATCTCCACCTTTGCAATGCCCGCATGAAACAGCCTGCTCTTTATCATCTTTCTGATGGTAATATCTTCATTCAACTGGTCGGCATATCCTCTTTTGGCATACCACCTTGAGTCCCATGTCTTTATTATTCCAAGTCTGATTCCTATAGGATGCGTCTTCTGCCCCAAAATCTACCTCCAGACCATAATTTTTAATTTTGAATTTTTCATTTTGAATTTTCCTCTAATACTACCGTTATATGGCTCATCCTTTTTCTGATGACATTAGCCCTGCCCATTGACCTGGGTTCCATCCTTTTCAGCGTAGGCCCCTGATCAACAAACGCCTTAACGTTCATATCCTCAGGGTTAACCGCCTTTTTCTGCTCGGCATTCGCCATGGCAGACTTCAATACCTTCCCAACTATATCTGCGCCCCTGTAAGGCATAAACTTCAGGGCGATAAGCGCATCCCCTGCCTTTTTGCCCCTTATAAGGTCAGCGACCCTGCGCACCTTTCTCGGCGCAATCCTTGCAAATTTTAATATAGCCTTTGATTCCATATAAATTCCGTTCCTTATTTATTCTCTTTAGCTGGGGCTGCCGATGTCTTCTCAGCCCTTGAATGTCCTCTAAATGTCCGGGTCGGCGAAAATTCGCCGAGTTTATGCCCCACCATATTCTCAGTCACATATACGGGTGTAAATTTCTTGCCGTTATGAACGGCAAAGGTATAGCCTATGAAGTCGGGCACTATCGTTGAACGCCTTGACCAGGTCTTTATAATCTTTTTCTCGCCTGTCTGGATCATTGCATTAACCTTCTTCATTACTTTTTCATCAACAAAAGGTCCTTTTTTTAATGAGCGCGGCAATTTATTTCCTCCTCTTTACGATAAACTTATCGGTCCGTTTATTCTGTCTTGTTTTAATGCCTTCGGGCTTGCCCCACGGGGAACATGCAGGACGTCCGCCTGAACTTTTACCCTCGCCGCCGCCAAGAGGATGGTCTATGGGATTCATGGCAACGCCTCTTACGTGAGGCCTCCTGCCGAACCATCTTATCCTGCCTGCTTTTCCGTAAGAAATATTTTCATGCTCGACATTACTGGCCTGTCCTATGGTAGCCATGCACCCGGAAGGTATAAGCCTGACCTCTCCCGAAGAGAGCCTTACCTGCGCATATTTCGCATCTTTGGCTACAAGCTGAACAGATGCGCCTGCGCTCCTTGCAAGTTTTGCTCCCTGTCCCTCTCTGAGCTCCACGTTATGTATAAATGTGCCGAGGGGTATCTCATTTAAAGGCAATGCATTTCCTGTTTTAATATCCGCCCCTTTTCCTGAAACCACTTCATCACCGACCTGAAGCTGCATGGGCGCAATTATATAACGCCTTTCACCGTCTCTGTATTTTAACAATGCAATCCTTGCGGACCTGTTCGGATCATACTCGATGGTCTCGACTTTTGCCGGAACACCGGCCTTATTCCTCTTGAAATCAACAAGCCTGTAGGCCCTTTTATTTCCGCCGCCGCGCTGCCAGACAGTAACACAGCCGCTGTTGTTTCTTCCTCCGGTCTTCTTTATGATCCCAAGCAAGGACTCGTGAGGCTTGTCTGTTGTTATGTCCTTGAAATCAGAAACCGTCTGAAATCTTCTGCCCGGCGAAGTTGGATTAAATTTTCTTATTGCCATTTATGCACCCTCAACAAAATCAAGTTTCTCGCCCTTTTTCAGGGTGACTATTGCCTTTTTTCTATCAGGCCTTTTGCCTATAGATTTCCCTTGCCTTTTCCACTTGCCGCTCGTATTTATGGTAGCTACCTTCTCCACCTTTACTTTAAATATTTCTTCTATGGCGCTCTTAACCTCAATCTTATTTGCGCTCTTTGCCACTTCAACAAGTATCTTATTCTCCGATTCCTTGAGATTGCTTCCCTTTTCCGTAAAAAGCGGTTTTTTAACAATCGAATACAGGTTTATCATGCCGTCTCGGCCTCCTCAAGCATTGCAACCGCTTTTTTTGCTATAAGGACCCTGCTATGGCTGAGCACATTGTAAGCATTCAGGTCTGCAGCGCGCGAGACATGAACTCCTGGAATATTTCTTGTAGAAAGTTTTATTGCATCATTATCCTCCGGCATCACTATAAGAAGACTCTTGCCGTCAAGGCCGAGATTCCTGATTATGGAGGTCATATCTTTTGTTCGCGGCTTGGCGATTGATATATCATCTATGAGCATAATTTCTCCGTCTGCAAGCTTTGCAGACAGGGCTGCCTTTAAGGCCAGCCTCTTTGCCTGTTTCGGCATGCTGTATGAGTAGTCGCGGGGCTGCGGCCCGAATATCGTGCCTCCCTTTCTCCACAACGGGGAACGACTGCTCCCGGCCCTGGCCCTTCCTGTATGTTTCTGCTTCCACGGCTTCTTTCCGCCTCCGCTCACAAGCCCTTTTGTCTTTGTCGCGTGCGTCCCCTGCCTCTGATTGGCGAGGAAATTGGTAACAGCCGCATGCAAAATATCATTCTTCTTTCCCAGACCGAAAATTTCCTCGCGGAGACTGATCTTGCCTGCCGCATTATTATTCCCGTCTTTTATCTCTAACTCAGGCATATTATTTTCCCTTCCTGATTTCTATGTAAGTTCCGGGCTCTCCGGGAATTGCGCCCTCGATCAACAAAACATTCTGGTCGGGCTTGACGTCCGCTATCGTAAGATTCTTCACCGTAACCCGCTCGGAGCCCATATGCCCGGGCATACCCTGGTTCTTCCACACCCTTGAAGGAAAAGAACTCGCTCCTATAGAGCCGGGCGCGCGGTAAAACATAGAACCGTGAGAAGCCGGTCCACCGGCGAATTTATTCTTTTTTATTACTCCCTGAAAACCCTTGCCCTTTGAAATGCCTGTTACGGAAATATTATCTCCCTTGGCAAACTTTTCAACCGTAACAAGGTCTCCGACCTTTAGGTCTCCCATGGGGAATTCTTTCAATATCTTATGGGGCTTAACTCCGGCTTTCTTAAACATGCCTGACATGGGCTTGATTACCTTTTTCTCCTTTTTAATCTCTTGAAACCCTATCTTGACAGCCTCATATCCGTCTTTTTCAAGGGTCTTAACCTGTATAACACAACATGGCCCGGCCTCAACTACCGTTACGGGAATCATCTTCCCTTCTACGGTAAATATCTGGGTCATTCCAAGTTTTTTGCCGAGGATACCCGTCATAGCTTTATCTCCACGTCAACTCCTGCCGCAAGCTCAAGTTTCATAAGCGCATCAACGGTCTGAGGAGTCGGGTCATATATATCAATAAGCCTCTTATGCGTTCTTATCTCAAACTGCTCTCTCGACTTTTTATCAACATGCGGCGACCTTAAAACAGTTATCTTGCTTATACGCGTCGGCAAAGGAACAGGACCCGCGATCCTTGCGCCTGTTCTCTGCGCGGTATCAACTATCTCCTTTACGGAGCGGTCCAGCACCCTGTGGTCATACGCCTTTAATTTTATCCTGATTTTTTGGTCCATTATCTTTTCACTTTCAACTTTTTCGCCTCAGCGAACCCGCCCAAGGCGGGAAACTTTAGACTTTTAATTTTCACGCTATAACCTCTGTAACAACACCTGCGCCCACTGTGCGGCCGCCTTCTCTTATTGCAAATCTCAGTTCTTTTTCCATTGCTATCGGCGTTATCAGTTCCACTGTCAGGTTTGTATTGTCGCCGGGCATTATCATCTCGACTCCGTCCGGAAGT
>SCSY01000374.1 GCA_004298625.1 Nitrospirota bacterium
TACGACAACCTCGTGCTGTTCGACCGACAGGGGCGCGTACTCGCCGTTTCCAATCCCGATTACCAGTCGTACTGCGGCAAGCTGCTGGGCGACGAATGGGTCAGGAGCGTGCTTGGCCTGAAGAATTCCCAAAGCTACACGGTATCTCTTTTCGCGCCGTCCGGCCTGTACCGCAACCGCCACACCTATATTTACGGCGCCGCCCTCTACGACATGCAGGATGACGGCAAGGCGGTGGGCGGCATCGGCATTGTGTTCGATTCCGCACCGCAGTTCGAAGCCATGCTCAAGGATGCGCTGCCGCGCAACGAAAATGGCGAAATCATCCCCGGCAGCTTCGGCGTATTCGCCGATCGCGAGCGCAACGTCATTTCCTCCACGCGCAACGACATCCCCCCCGGCAGTCGCCTCGACGTGGATGAAAAGTTTTTTGCCATGAGCAACGGCGAGGGGATTTCCAGCATCATCGAATACGGCGGCCATTATTATGCCGTCGGCTCGCGTATTTCCAGCGGATACCGCGAATTCAAGGACGCGCATGACGGCTACCGCAACGACGTGGCGGCATTGATATTCGTGCCGCTGTGCCCGGCCAGCGCCGAACATGCCAGGGCGCGCGTGGAACGCCCGCGGATGCAGTTGCAAATGACCCGTTCGGCGGAACTGGGCGATGCGGTGGAAATCGCCACCTTCTACGTCGGCGAAAACTGGTTTGGGCTGCACTCCGACAATGTCGTCGAGGCCATAGACCTGTCCGGGCTGACGCATGTGCCGGGCGCCGCATCGTACTTGGTGGGCTATGTGCTCCACCATAGCATCCCTATCCCGGTGGTGAACATTCAACGTCTGCTGCCCCAGATTGCCGCATCGCAAAACGCGTTCCATCAGCAGATCGTGCTAGTCAGGCACAAGGAAAACAGCCTGTTCGGCATACTCGTCGATAGCCTGGGCGAAATCCCCGAAGTGGCGCGCAGCCGCGTGGAAATGCTGTCCTCAATGTTTTCCGGGGAGGGCGTCATCGCCGACAGCCTGGTGAAACCCGACGCATCCCAGCAGGCCGGCGAACTGCTATTGATCTTGAACCCCGACAGAATTTGCCAGCGCATTGCCTTCCTCAAGGGGCAGGAAGCCGAGCAATCGCACGGAGCCAACGCGAACGTCAATGTGGTCAAAGGCAATGTGACTAAATTAGTGAGGAGTTAGGAGTAAAACCAGTTGAGAGTGAAGAGTGGAGAG
>SCSY01000011.1 GCA_004298625.1 Nitrospirota bacterium
GTCTGCGCAAGGCAGATTACTGCACCATATATAATAGCTATTACAGAGAGCGTGAGCATTACAGGGGTCATTGCCTTTGAGGCCTCGGGCAACAATGGCAGGGAGAACCTGAGAAAACCATAAGCGCCCATCTTGATCAGCACTGCGGCAAGTATAACGCTTCCTGCCGTAGGCGCCTCTGTATGCGCGTCAGGCAGCCATGTATGGACAGGGAACATAGGAACCTTGACTGCAAATGCCGCAAAGAAGGCCCAGAAGAGCCAGAACTGCATATTGTACGGATAGGTCTTTGTCATGAGCTCAAGTATATCGAAGGTCCTTCCCGCATAGAAATAAAGGACTATTATTCCGACAAGCATTAAAACGCTTCCAACGAGTGTGTAGAGGAAGAACTTCACTGCCGCATATATCCTGTTCGGCCCGCCCCAGACCCCGATAAGCAGATACATCGGTATCAGCATCGCTTCCCAGAAGAGATAGAAGAGCATAAAGTCCAGAGAGCAGAACACCCCTATCATCGCGCCTTCCATTATGAGGATGGATATGTAGAACTCCTTTACCTTTGTCTTTATTGCATTCCATGAGATGAGAACGCAGAGTACCGTGATCAACGTGGAAAGCAGCACAAAAAGCACGCTTATGCCGTCGAGGCCGAGATAGTAGGTCATGTTCCAGGATGGAATCCACTCATGCCTTTCAACAAACTGCATCAGATGTGTAGACTTGTCAAAACTTGTGAACAAGGGGATTGACAGTATAAAGGCTGCAATGCTCACCAAAAGGCCTACCCACTTTGCGAGCGATTCCTTTGCCCTCGGTATGAGCAGAAGCAGCGCTGCGCCTGCCACAGGCAGGAATATGAGTGCGCTGAGTATCGGAAAACCTAAATTATTCATTATCACCTACCTCCACAGCATCAAGGCTATAATAATCAGTATGCCCAGCGCCATTATTGAAGCATAATGCTGCAACCGGCCTGTCTGGAATTTCCTTAACTGCTCGCTGAATATGCCTATGGCCTTCGGCACTCCATTAACAATCGCCTCGATTATCTTTGCGTCGGTAATGCCTATGAGTATGTTCTTTGCCGTCCAGATCGCCGGCCTGACGATCAAAAAGCTGTAAAGCTCGTCCACATAGTATTTATTAAAAAGCAGCCTGTGAACGCCGCTGAACTGCTGTGCTATCTTTACGGGAATATCAGCCCTCTTAAGATACATGAAATACGCCAGCCCTATCCCTGAAAACCCGGCGATAACAGAGATTGCCATAACCATCCATTCTTCTGCATGAGTGCCGTGTCCCTCGGGATGGCCCAGGACAGGCTTCATGAACTCTGTGAAATGCGCTCCTCCGCCAAGCAGGTGAGGTATTCCGACCCAGCCCGATGCAATCGCTCCGACACAAAGAAGCATCAACGGTATCGTCATAAACTTTGGAGATTCGTGCAGGTGATGCTCCTGCTCATGCGTGCCTCTGAATTTTCCGTGGAACGTAAGGAATATAAGCCTGAACGAATAAAACGCCGTCAGAAAGGCCACTATTGTGCCTATGAGCCATACAAACTTTCCGACAGGACTCGGGCCTGAATACGCAAGCCAGAGTATCTCGTCCTTGCTGAAGAATCCTGCAAATCCCGGAACGCCTGCTATGCTGAGGGATGCAAGAAGCATTGTGAGATACGTAACAGGCATATATTTTTTCAAACCGCCCATCTTCTGCAAGTTAAGCTCTCCAGCCATTGCATGCATAACGCTCCCGGCGCAGAGGAATAAGAGCGCCTTGAAAAACGCGTGCGTATAAAGATGGAAAACTCCTGCCGTGTAAGCCCCGACCCCGCATGCAAGGAACATATATCCAAGCTGGCTTATCGTGGAATAGGCAATAATCCTTTTTATGTCATTTTGAACAAGGCCGATTGTCGCTGCAAAGAGCGATGTTATCGCCCCTGTTAAAGCAACAACCATCAACGCAGTTTCGGAAAGGCTGAATATCGGACTGCACCTCGCAACAAGGAATACGCCTGCCGTGACCATTGTTGCCGCGTGTATGAGCGCGCTCACAGGCGTCGGGCCTTCCATTGCATCGGGAAGCCAGACATGCAGGGGCATCTGAGCTGATTTTCCTATGGAGCCGCAGAAAAGAAGCAGCGCGATCAACGTCATAAGGTGAACATCGTATCCAAGGAAATTAACCGTGTTATTTGCAAATCCGCCGGCCTGAGCAAAAACAGGCTCGTAGTAAATAGTCCCGAATGTAAGGAATATCATTATTATTCCAAGGCCAAAACCAAAGTCTCCGAACCTGTTTACTATAAAGGCCTTCTTGCCTGCGTCAGACGCCGATTTTTTATCAAAGTAATAGCCGATAAGGAAGTACGAACAGAGTCCCACGCCTTCCCATCCAAAATAAAGCTGGAGGAAATTATTCGCCATGACAAGCATAAGCATGCAGAATGTAAAGAGACTGAGGTAAGCGAAGAATCTGTAATATCCCTTATCTCCATGCATGTAGCCGACAGAATAGATATGTATGAGCGTGCTGCACGTGGTAACGACAATCAGCATGACAGCAGTAAGCTCGTCGATGAGGAAGCCTACCGATACCTTGAAATTGCCGGAGACTATCCAGGTGTAAAGGTCCTGGTTTATTTTATGCCCTGCGAGAATATCAACGAGGGTCATGACTGCCACAACCCATGAACCCGCGACAGCCAGGATCGAGACCCAGTGGGCTTTCTCCTTCAAAAAGTTCCTGCCGAGCAGAATGTTGATCAAAAATGCAGCCAGCGGCAGAAATGGTATTAAAAGATAATTATTCATATCTTCCCTCTTACACTTATAACTTTTGACTTACAACTTTTCACGTTTAACCTTCTCATCCCTTCATCTCGTTCATCTCATCCACGTGCGCAGTGGACTTGTTCCTGAAAAGGGCGATGATAATCGCAAGCCCGATCGCGGCCTCTGCCGCCGCGACAGTGATAATGAAAAACACGAGTATCTGCCCTCTCAGGTCCTGCAGGTAGTGGCTGAAAGAAATGAGGCTGATATTCACCCCATTCAGCATAAGCTCCACGGACATGAACATTATTATGATGTTCCTCCTCGTAAGAAACCCGAACACGCCTATCATAAAGACCGCTGCGCTGAGCATTAAATACCAGTTTAAAGGTACCATTAGTGACTCCTCGTTTTTCTCTTTGCCAGCACTATTGCGCCGATGATGGCTATAAGCAGCACCAGCGACGCTATCTCGAACGGGAAGAGATACTCGGTATACAATATCGTTCCCAATGCCTTTGTATGGGTTGCCTCTTTTATATATTCGATGGAATACTTGCCCGGCGGCGCAAGCACAAAAGACCTTATTACATTAACCACAATTGCAAAGATAGCAACTGCGATTATCAGCCCGGCAGGCCAGGAACCGACAAACCTCTCAACCTGGAGCTCTTCTCTCAGGTTAAGCAGGAGGACCACAAACAGGAAAAGAACAAGTATGGCGCCTGCATAAACAATCACCTGTATCGCTGCGATAAACTCTGCATTTAAGAACAGATAGAGGCCTGCGATGTGGAAGAAAAGCAGAAGCATCCACATGACGCTGTGCACCGGATTCTTTCTTGTAATAACAAGCAGAGAAAGAAAAATTATCACCACGGCATAATATCCGAAAAATAGCTTAGCTAACATATTGCCTCCTGAAAACAGGAGATAGAATCCAGAATTCAGAATACAGAATACAAAATTTAATTCTCATTCTGACTCCTGACTTCTGACTCCTGACGCATACTCTCCTTAAACATCGCCTGCCCTTCATGTCCTTTAAAGTCTTCCGACTGCGGCCGCCAGAAATCTTTAAAATATCTCCGGCCTTTTTCTCCTGCAAAATATTTATCCCAATTGGCAAGCAGCTTTTCTTTGGTCATGTATAATGCGTCCCTCGAATAACAGGAATATTCATAATGCTCGCTCAGGGTGATTGCGCCGAACGGGCACGCCTCCACGCAGAACCCGCAATATATGCACCTCGGCGTCTCTATCTCATACCTCTCAACGACCTTTGAATGGTCTTCGCCTTCTGTAGTATAGATGTGTATGCATTGCGACGGGCAGTAAGCCCCGCACAGGCCGCAGCCGACGCACTTCATCTTGCCCTCTTCATTTTTTGCAAGGGCATGGAGTCCCCGAAACCCGGGCTGCGCAAGCACTTTAACCTTGTTGGGATAGCGCCTTGTGACAGGCGGTGTAAATAACAGGGTCTTTAAGGTAAAGGCCAGACCCTTAAGCAACTCAACAAAAAATATCGTTTTTATTAATTGCCTTGCTGTCATTACAGCCCCTTAACCAGGATTTTTACGAATGCCGTCAACACTATATTTGCCAATGCCAGGGGTATCAGCACCTTCCAGCCTATACCCATAAGCTGATCGTATCTGTATCTTGGAAAGGTTGATCTTACCCAGTAGTAGAAAAACATTATGAGATATACCTTGAGAAGGAACCAGACAATCCCCGGCACATAAGAAAGGAACGGCAGGGCATTTGTGATAAACTGCGGTATGGTCCAGCCTCCCAAAAAGCATAATGCGGCAACAGAAGACATAATCAACATGCCGGTATATTCGCCGAGGAAGAACATTGCAAAACGGAATCCACTGTATTCCGTGAAGTAACCCGCCACAAGCTCGCTCTCGGCCTCAGGTAGGTCAAAAGGCAGCCTGTTGGTCTCTGCCAGGGCTGCAATCAGGAATACAAAAAAACCTATAAACTGGGGGATTGCAAACATGCCTGTCGGATACTGGTGCTGGGCCCTTACGATCTCGGAAAGGTTAAGCGAACCGGCCATGATCATTACGCCCACAAGACTGAGCCCCATCGCAATTTCATAACTTATCACCTGCGAGGCAGACCGCAGTCCGCCCAGGAACGCAAATTTTGAGTCGGACGACCAGCCGGACATGACAATTCCATAGGCTCCGATTGAAGACATCGCAAATATAAAGAGCAACCCTACATTTATATTGGCCACGGCAAAGTTATTGAAAAAAGGCAGCACTGATAATGAGGTAAGCGCCGAGGCAAAGAAGATAACAGGGGCCAGATAAAATATCGGCTTATCCGCATTGGCCGGTATTATATCCTCCTTGAAAAATAATTTGACGCCGTCGGCGAAGGGCTGGAGCAGCCCGATAGGGCCGACTTCTGTCGGGCCGATTCTTACCTGCATACGCGCCATTACCTTCCGTTCAAAATAAGTTGCATAAGCGACATGCAGCAATGCTACAACTACGACAGCGGCAATCTGAATAAGTATTATGAAAACGTCTATCCCCATCTTCAACCATGGGTTTGAAACCTGTCCGATAAAATATTCGATAAAAGAGTAGATGATTTCGTTCATGCCTTCACCTCGGGTTCGAGTCGCACCGACTTTTCTATCTTTACCTCATTCCCGTCTATGCAGGCTGCCTTTGTAACAGGGTCAATCGTATATTCCATCAGGCTGAAAGCGCCTTTATTCTCAAAATTATTAGTAAGCATCACGGATGAATTATCAAGTTTATCATCAATAGCCGCAGGAAGCTCCATAGAGCCGGTCTTTGTGGATACCTTTACCATATCGCCCGACTTAAGAGAAAGTGATTCTGCCGCAGCAAGACTGATCCTCACAACTGCCTCTGGATATATTTTTATCAGCGCAGGGGCCTTTGTTGACAATGTGCCTGAATGGAATAACGGCCTTTCAAGCCTCAGATACAACTTGTTATCCGGAACTTGAAACTTGGAACTTGGGACATGGAATTTGATTTCTTCCGACACGCCCCTTAACGGCTCGCCTTTATATGGATATATTGCATCCCCATTTCCTATCTCTTCATAGGTAAGGTCTCTGTGCAACGGAGAAACCCTGCTTATCTCTTCAAATATCTGCTCTGCATCCGAATAATTAAGATTAACTCCCATATTTTTGGATACCTCGGAGATTATCCTCCAGTCTTCCATCCCTTCCCTGCTTACGGCCTTTCTCAGGCGCTGAATCCTTCTTTCCATATTTGTAAAGGTCCCGTCTTTCTCGGCCCAGCTTAATGCCGGGAATACAACATCTGCGAGTTTTCCGGTTTCGGTAAGGAAAATATCCTGCACAACAACGAACTCGGCATTCTTAAGCGCGACTTCAACGGCCTTTGAATTCGGGAGATTAAAAACAGGGTTTTCACCCATTATATACAAGGCTTTCAGAGTGTTGTTTTTTACGGAATCCACCATTTCGAATATCGAAAGTCCCGGCTTCTCGGGGATTGAGGTCTTCCATGCGCTATCATATCTTTTTCTGAACTCGGCAAAAGAAACAGGCCTGTAGCCGGGCAAAAGGTCAGGGGCGCAGCCCATATCAAGCGCTCCCTGCTCGTTTGCGCGCTCGGAAAGCAGATAGATCCTGGCATTCATAAGATAATTTATTGCCGAAACCAGCAAGAGTTTATAACTGCCTCCGCTGCTCTGCACAAGCTCTTTGCCGAGCACTATGGCAGGCGTCGAGGATTCCGAAAGCACATCAACAAAACGGTTAAAATCTTTTTCGGCAATCCCGCATCCAGCCTCAACATCTTTCGCAGTTGTATTTATGTCTTTTATCTTTGCCTCGAGAGCCGGGATCGAGCCGGAGAGTCCCTTTTTATTCTTCAGCTCAGAGATAATGCCTTCCAATAAAAGTGTTTCCGTATGTATCGTTGGTCTGAGTTCAACGGGGTTATAATGCCTGAGGCCGTTGACATGGCCTATGGTAAGTATGTTCCCTCCCTTTCTCGAACACGCCCTTATCTGAAGCCCCAGTATCGGATTTACTGCTGTGGGGTCTCCGCCGAGCACGAGCACGGAATCGGAATTAGAAAGACCCGATATTATATTTGCGGTTGCGCCCTGTCCGAATATATTCTCTATGAAACTCTGAGCGCCTGAGAAACCGGTCCTTGCCGTGCTGTCAATATTATTTGTGCCGAGCGCAACTCTCATGAATTTCTGGAAGACATAGTTATCTTCATTAGTGCACCTCGGCGAGGCTATGCCTGCTATGGCGGAACTGCCGTATTTATTTTTTATTTCTCCGAGTCTCTTTGCTGTAAAACTAATCGCCTCTTCCCACGTAGCCTCCCTGAAATCGTTTAAACCGCTCGAACTGTTTGAACCGCTTGAACGGGGTTTTATTCGTATAAGAGGTTTTGTAAGCCTTTCCTTGCTCCCGACAAATTCATAACCGAATCTGCCCCTCGAACAGAGCAGACCGTTGTTGACCGGCGAGCCGATGCGCGGCACGACCCTCTTAAGCACATCGTCACGCACCTGGGCGATAACAGTGCAGCCGACGCCGCAATAAGGGCAGATCGTCTCTGTCTCTTCCTTTACCTGCCAGGGCCTGTAGCTGTGCCTGTGAAGCCTCGACATTATGGCTCCAACAGGGCAGACCGAAACACAGTTGCCGCAGTATTCGCAGTTATATCTGCCGCCTGAGAAAGGCTCTACATGAGAGTGCCCGCCTCTGTCTATAACTGCAATTGCCGAGGCTCCCTGAACGCCCTCGCACATCCTCACACACCTTGTGCACATAATGCATCTTTCCATATTCCTGACAATAACAGGGTCTTCGAGGCTCTCTGGAACTTTTCTCTTTTTCTCTTTATATCTCCCTTTTGCAGGCCCGTATTTCTCGACAAGGTCCTGCAGTTCGCACTCTCCGGCCTTATCGCAGTAAGGACAATCGAGCGGATGGTTTATAAGCAGGAACTCCAGTATGCCCCTCCGGACATCTGCTATCTGCTCGGTCTCTGTCCTTACGACCATACCGTCTGTTACCATTAAAGTGCATGCTGTCTGAAGCCTCGGTATCTTCTCGACCTCGACCAGGCACAACCTGCAGCCGCCGTATTTTTCCAGTTGCTCGTGATAACAGAGCGTAGGAATTTTTATGCCTGCAGACCTTGCGGCCTCGAGCACCGTGACAGGCTTTTCAAGCTTAATCTCTTTCCCGTTTATAT
>SCSY01000001.1 GCA_004298625.1 Nitrospirota bacterium
TGCTGAGATGCCTTCCTTAATAGCCTGTATATGCCATTCCTGCACAGTAAGAAACTCTTCAAGAGCTTGAGTTGCTAAAGAAGATTTTGGCGTATGCGTGGTTTTGGCTAAGGTTTCAAGTCTCTGGGCTAAATTACCTTTTATTGTTAAAGTCGCTCCCATATTTCACCTACCTCTATTTTTTTCAAGTATAACATAAATATTATTGTCGTAAATTCGCTGCCATTTCTCTTACAGTCTTTCCCGTAACCGGATGTCTTTTATCCGGCGCGATCTCGGCCAAAGGCCTCAGGACAAATTCTCTCTCGTGCATAAATGGATGTGGGATTTCGAGGTGAGGCGTTTCAACAATCAGGTCATCGTATAAAAGTATATCAAGGTCAATAACCCGCCGCCCCCATTTGACAGATTTAGTCCTGCCCATCTGGTTTTCTATGTTTTTTAAGATACCGAGCAGGTCTTCAGGTTTTTTGTTGGTCTCTGCCTCAATTGCCATGTTGATAAACTTCGGCTGCTCTTTCACTCCCCACGGCTCTGTCTCATACGTTGAGGACTGTTTTTTTACAGCAATGCCATTTTCTTTTAGGAGGTTTATTGCTTTTCGACAGTTGTCTTCCCTGTTTCCGAGATTTGACCCTATGCCGATGAATATGGTTGCCATTATCTGTATGGATAATTATGTTTCAGATGGCGGGAGGAAATTGTCTTTGAGCGGTTTTTTTTGCCGATATTCCCAAAGAATATTTCTATTGAATTAATCAAGAGGCAAAAACCTCGGAGCGAAGCGAGAATGAGCGAAAAGATTGTTTCCTCCCGCCATCTACAGTACCTTTTTTATCCTCTCAAGCGCTTCTTTTATCCTCTCAACCGGTACCGTAAGTGCAAATCTCACATATCCTTCTCCTGGCGCTCCAAAGCCATTACCGGGCGTGGTAAGGATACCTGCCTTATCGAGAAGAAGAGCAACAAAACTGGAGGAATCAAAGCCGGAAGGGACCTTTGTCCATAGATAGAAAGTTGCTTTCGGCTTGATCGCATTAAGTCCAATGCCTTTGAGCCCTGAGTAGAGTGCGTCTCTTCTCTCCTGGTAGGTCTTCCTTATATCGGAGAGCACAGAATCGCTTGTGCCAAGCGCTGCGATGGAAGCCTCCTGTACTGCCTGAAAAACACCTGAATCGAGATTCGACTTTATCTTGCCGAGGCCCGCAAGTATATCCTTATTGCCTGCTGCAAAACCAATTCTCCATCCGGTCATGTTATATGTTTTTGAAAGTGAATGCATTTCTATGCCTACCTCTTTTGCCCCTTCTATCTCAAGAAAACTGACAGGTTTTTCATTGTCATAATAAACCTCTGAGTAAGCGGCATCATGGCATACGATGATGTTATATCTCAGGGCAATGCTTACAACATCTTTGTAAAATTCCGCAGATGCGGTCGCAGAGGTCGGGTTATTGGGATAATTAACGAACATTAGTTTTGCTTTTTTTAATACAGCCTCAGGTATTGCCTTGAAATCAGGAAGAAAACTGTTTTCTTCCTTCAATGGCATAAAATAGCTCTCTCCTCCTGCGAACAACGTCCCTACGGGATAGACAGGATATCCGGGCGAGGGAACGAGGACCACATCTCCGGGATTAACGAATGCCAATGGAATATGACCTATGCCTTCTTTTGAGCCGATCAGGGACAGCACTTCATTTGAAGGGTCCAGAGAAACATTAAACCTTTTCTTATACCATTCCGCAACTGCCTTTCTGTACGAAAGCATGCCCTCATACGAGGGATAGCGGTGGTAGGCAGGATTTTCAACCGCCTTTTTCATTGCGTCCACAATATGCTTTGGGGTGGGAATATCAGGGTCGCCGATGCTTAAGTCTATAAGGTCAACACCTTTTGCAAGGGCGTCTTGCTTCATCTTGTCTATTGCGGCAAAGAGATAAGGCGGAAGATTCTTTACTCTGTCGGATAGCTGAATAGATATCATTTTGTTTGAAATTCCTCCCCGAATAGTTTTCGTTTATTATATACGATAAAAGATTTTAACGCATAAAAATTTGACATAAAATACGCTATTATTTAAAATTACTACAATAAAAATATGAGTAAAAAATACTGGGAAACATATTTTGATGCCCTGAGGAAGCAGGACTGGCAAAAGGCGCTGCAAGCGCTTAATTCCGTCTTGAAAGATGAACCAAACAATTCTCAGGTGCATCTGAAGATCGGGGATATTTTTCAGAAGGCAGGAGATATGAGCAGCGCAATTACTGCCTATCATCAATCTGCGTGGCTTCTCGTGAAAGAGGGTTTTTTACAGAAGGCCCTTGCTATCTATAAGATAATCCTAAGGCTTGATCCTGAAAATGCCGAGGCTGTCGCTAAATTTAAGGAGTTGCTTATGGAGGTTGAGAGTTCAAGGATGAAGTCTGCTTCTGCAACCCCTTCTTTTGAGCTGAAAATTGAGGAGAAATCCGAACAGGAGGCTGTTTCCGGATCCGAACCTTCTACGGCAAAAATGGACGATTTTTTTACCGGATCCTTCGGCGAGGTGTCTTTAGCGGGGATGCCTTCTTCTGAAATGCAGGAACAATCGGAATTTGAAGGGCAAGCTGAACCGGCAGTATCGGATGTTTTTCTGAGCGGAGAAGAATCTGCTTCCCGTATCCCTGAATTTCTGTCATCGCTGCCTGAAGAGGAGGCAAGAGAATTGCTCGGCAGAATAAAACCGCAATTATTTTCAGCCGGCCAAAAGATTGTTGAGGAGGGAGATTCCGGAGATTCAATCTTTCTTATTAAATCAGGGCGGGCGAGTGTTGTTGCGCATATTCTCGGCAAGGAGATAGAGCTTGCAATGCTCTCCGACGGAGATGTCTTCGGTGAAGTGGCGTTTCTTACCGGCAGACCAAGGACTGCTTCAGTAATCGCGCTTGATAAGCTTGAGCTCATAGAGTTTGATAGATTTGCTCTCGAGGAAATGTTTGAAAAATATCCTGATATATTGAAAAAGCTCCAGGATTTTTATCAGTCCCATGTTCAGGATACGCTCCGGAAGGTTAAAAACAGGATAAAAAAATAGGGCGCTGATTTTGTCAGCGCCCTATTTTTTCCAACTTTAAAATGCCGATTAATATCCTGCTGCTGGTTTCTTTGCAGGCTCTGCTTTCTTGGGTTCTTCCTTCTTTGCAGGTTCAGCCTTTTTTTCTACTTTCTTTTCTGCTTTTGCTTCGGCTTTTGTTACTTTTTTAGCGGTATTTTTACCGTCTGCTGTAGCGTATTTTACTGTTACCTTGTCTCCTGCCTTTACAGCAGCGAGATCCTTGTCGTCAACAGCGATAACAACATCGCCCTTTTTACCTTTTACGGTAATGGTCTTAGCTGCTGCGTCAACCGCTGCGACTTCGCCTGTAACCTGAACTACCTTTGCTGCGACCTTCTTCTCGGTCTTTGCCGGCTCAGCCTTTTTCTCCTCTGCTGCAAAAGAAACTGAAGCAACTGCAAATACAAAAAGAGCCGCAACTATGAGAGCTATTATCTTTTTCATAAATTCACCTCCTTCCAATTATATTTTGTAGTGATTGCATATACAATTATCATGCCATCAGCAATCAGGCGTGTGTAATAGGGATTTAAGAAAATCCGTATACTTTTTAGGAAGGGTCTTCCTTTTTTGGGGAAGTGTCGGAGCCGAGCTTTTCCCATCTGTACCAGAAAGTTTTATAACTCATGCCGAGCAACCTTGCAGCCTTCGCAGCGACATTGTTGGCTTTGGACATTGCTTTTTTCAAAAGTTCTTTTTCGAATGCATCGAAATTTATTCCCTCGTCAGGTATATCAATGCCGACGATGCCGGAGGGCTGAGACAATCTGAGCTCGCCTTTTATATCCTTCAGTGTTATCGAGTGTGAATCGCACATGAGAACAGCTTTTTCTATAACTGATTCAAGCTGCCTTATGTTCCCGGGCCAGTGATATTCGATGAGCGCCTTTATGGCTCCGTTATCTATCTCTTTTATCCTTTTTCCGAATTCCTGGTTGTATTTACTGATAAAATATTCAACCAGTTCCGGTATATCCTCTTTACGGCCCCTGAGCGGCGGAAGCTCTATTCTTATCACATTTAGTCTGTAATAGAGGTCCTCCCTGAACGTTCCTTTTTTAATTTCTTTTTCAATGTCTTTATTTGTAGCGGCAATAATTCTTACATCAACTTTTATGGCGTCTCTTCCGCCGAGTCTTCGCAATTCCTTTTCCTGAAGAACCCGCAATATCTTTGACTGGGTCATCTGCGGCAGGTCGCCGATCTCATCAAGAAATAAAGCGCCTCCGGTTGTTGCTTCAAACAGCCCTATCTTTCTGGACACAGCTCCTGTAAAGGCCCCTACTTCATATCCGAACAGTTCGCTCTCAAGCAGATTTTCAGGGATCGCAGCGCAGTTAAGAGCAGTGAAGGGTTTTGTGCGCCTCGGGCTGTTATAATGTATAGCCCTGGCGGCAAGCTCTTTGCCTGTGCCGCTCTCTCCGAGTATGAGCACAGTGGCAGGGCTTGCAGATACTTTTTTCATGATTTCCACTGCCTCTGTCATTTTTTTTGAATGTCCGATAATGCCGTCTATCTTGAACTTCTCGAACAAGGCTTTCTGAAGCTGCATATTTTCTTTGAGCAATTGGGTTCTTTCAAAGGCCCTTTTAACGGTTATCAGCAGCACATCTTTATCCAGAGGCTTGGTTAGATAATCGAACGCGCCTTTTTTCATCGCGTCCACTGCGGAAGAGACCGAGGCGTATGCAGTCATAAGAATAACGGCAGGCGCGAGATCTTCCTCCAGAGTCCGGCTTAGAAGTTCTACGCCGTCCATCTCTCCCATCCTCAGGTCGGTGAGTATTACATCCGGGTTGAATATCTTTGCGGTTTTCACTGCTTCTTCACCTGAAGACGCCGTATAAGTCTCATAGCCGCTATCTTCAAGTATTGTCTTTAATATGTCTCTCTGCAATGGTTCATCATCAACAACGAGTATTCCAGGCACTTATCCTCCTTTAATTGCCGCTGCCTGTTGAATGGGGAGGGCGATTTTTACCTCGCTCCCCTTTCCAACAACGCTGCGAATGCTTACTTTTCCACCATGTTCTTCAATCACTCTTCTGGTCATTGCAAGCCCGATCCCAAGACCGTTCCTCTTTGTCGTAAAAAACGGCTCAAAGACTTTCGATAGATCATCGTTTGAGACCCCAACGCCTGTATCGCTGACGAATATCGAAAGCGCTCCATCCCCTGACTCTGTTTTTATCGTCAATGTGCCGCCTTCCGGCATTGCCTGAAATGCATTCAATATGACATTAAATATGCATGTCTTTATAAGCTCCGGGTCTATCTTCAACGCGGGAAGCGTATCGTATTTTTTCACTATAGTTATTTTTTCCGCATCTGCCTTGGCCCAGATTATTCCGATTATATCCTCAAGGAGCATGCTGATATCCACTTCCTGAAGATGAAGTTTCAACGGCTTTCCATAATCAAGAAAATCTTCCACAAGCCTGTTTAATCTCTGGATCTCCTGTTTTATGCTCGATATGAGAGACCTGAATTTTTCCGCATTTTCTTTATTTTCATCAGGGCTGTATTTCTCTTTAATATGGTCTACGCTGAGGCTTATGAAGTTCAGGGGGTTTCTTATCTCATGCGCTATGCTCCTTGAAAGCTGCCCCACGCCGGAAAGATGTTCGGCCTCGCGTAATTTTTCTTCAAGTTTACGCTGCTCGCGCAGCTTCTGGACCATGAAATTAAAACTCTGCGTGAGTTCCCCTATCTCGTCTTTCTGGTCTGTCGTAAGCGTCTGGTTCAGGTCTCCTGCTGCAATTCTTTTTGCTGCGGAAACAACGTCGTGGATAGGCTTGGTATATCTCCACGAAAGGAACATGGCCATGCCGATGCCGAGCGCAAAGACCATGAGGCTGCCTATTATCCTCTTTATCATATTTATGCGCATGACCTTTGAAAAATCATCCGTGTTTATCTTCAGGTGTACATATCCATGATGCTCTTCTCCGGCAATAACCGGCACTATGACATTGTATACCTTGCCTTCTTCTTTTG
>SCSY01000105.1 GCA_004298625.1 Nitrospirota bacterium
ACGGAAGTTATCTCCATAATTATGTTTCAGGAGGCGGCACGAAGACCTGTCAGGATTGTCACATGCAAAAAGGCGACCACCTTATTGCCCCCAATTTTAACGACGACAAACAGACCTCGGAACTACTTGCCAAGGCGCTCTCACTTGACGTTGAGACGCTCGGATATGAGTGGTTGAGAAAGGCGAAGACTTATGTGCCGAAGATAGTGGTAAGCACAAAGATCACTTCGTCGGCGGGCCACAGGATTCCGGACGGCTGACCATCCCACAACAGAGTGGTCATGGTAGTGACCGCAAAGGCAGCAGATGGAAAAGAGCTGGGAAAAGTGGAAAAGCATTATCACCCGCAGGCTACAAACTGCAGGGATTTCAAGATGAAATATGGGGCGCAGTGGAAAGTGGCAAATCTGCGCGACACAAGCATCCAGCCTCATCAACCCAAAAAAGAGACAATTGAGTTTGACCTCCCCGAAGGGGTAAGAAATGCAGACGTAACAATCGAGCTTTTCTACGAAGCATCAAATCCTGATAACAAATATCCTATTCACACTGTAACCAGGAAAGTATCGCTCGATAAGTAAAAAGGCTTAACAAGCAGTGGCTGTGCCTGCGAATGCAGGCACAGCCTAAAATCTTGACTTTGGGCTAAATACAAATTTATTATATTGAATTATAGTTATAGATTAAGGAGAATTTTTAATGGTAAAGAAAAAGAACTGCTGGGAGATCAAAAATTGCGGAAGACACGAAGGCGGAGAGCGTGTCCACGACCTTGGTATTTGTCCCGCTACTATGGAGAAGAGACTTCATGGCATTCATGAGGGCGAAAATGCTGGACGGGTATGCTGGGTTGTTGTGGGGACGCTTTGCAAGGGAGAAGTTCAAGGAAGTTTTGCGCAGAAGTTCAAGAATTGCGAGAAGTGCGAATTTTATCAGATA
The DNA here is from genome assembly GCA_004298625.1 of Nitrospirota bacterium. Taxonomy (GTDB): domain Bacteria; phylum Nitrospirota; class Thermodesulfovibrionia; order Thermodesulfovibrionales; family UBA1546; genus SCSY01. Next base: position 940 of record SCSY01000105.1, read on the forward strand.
GTCAGGAAAGAGGAAGGCGGAAAGTTTGTGTTATCAGCCGTCCTTTTAAAAAAGCTGAAAGATTAAGATTCAATTCTGCCGATCATTTCTGTTGTTTCAGCAGTATTGCATTACAAATCCATATTCTGCTTAGGTAATATATTTTACAAAACAGCAAATATCTATTAAGATTATAAAAGAGTTCCCGGTAAAACCCTGTATGTCTGATGTGGAGGAGAATGTTATGAAAAAGATTTTAATTGTCCTGGTATTATTGTTTTCCGTCATGGAGGTTCAGGCTGAGGATACAAGGATTGCTGTTCTTCCTTTCAGGAACCTTATGCAGAAGGAGGATCTGAACTGGCTGTCCGAGGGCATTGCCTCTACGATTACCGCCAAGCTGGGCAGCATAAAAGGCCTGGCGCTTGTGGAGAGGACGCAACTCCAGTTGACAATAAAAGAACTGGGGCTCCAGCAGTCGGGGATAGTGGATGACAGCACTGCAGTCAAGGCCGGCAAAAGCATGGGCGCGCAAATTGTTGTTATCGGAGAGTTTCAGGTAGTCGGAGACCAGGTGCGGATATCAGCCAGGTTTGTAGAAGTGCAAACCGCAAAGGTGGTAAGCACTACTGTTGTAACCGGCTCCTTCCAGAACATCTTCACTCTCCAGGACGACGTGTCTTTTTCTCTGGCAAAGAATCTCAATATTGATATAGGAGAAGATATTAAAAAGGAGATTAAGGGCTCGGCGCCGAGCAATATCACTGCCTACGAATACTATTCCAAGGGTTATGCCCAGTGGACCCAGGGGGACCTTGACAAGGCTCTCGAATATTATCAGAAGGCTGTTTCTATTGACCCGAATTATGAGAATGCCCTTTTTGAACTGGGATATATCAACAATGAGAAGGGTGAATACCGCAAGGCAATAGAGTATTACAACAAGGTTGCGGTTCTGAATCCCAGGGCAAAAGATGCGCTTAATAATCTCGGCCTGGCCTATTCGCAATTGAATGATATACCCAATGCAGAAAAATGGTATAAAAAATCTCTTGAGCTTGATCCGAATAATCCGCTTAGCCTCAACGGCCTGGGGCTTGTGATGTGGAAAGACAAGCGTTATAAGGACGCCGAATACTGGTATAAAAAAGCAATTCAAAGCGATCCCAAATATTTCCTTGCCTACTATAATTTAGGGATAGTGTATGAGGCCGACAAACAATATGACGAGAGCATTAAGCATTATATAAAAACCCTGGAACTGAAGCCTGATTATGCCAATGCAATGATTAATCTCGGACTTCTCTATGAGACAAAAAAGAAAGATTATTCAGAAGCGGATTATTGGTATCAGAAGGCCGTCAAGGCTGAGCCCAACAGCTACCTGGTTTATTACAACCTCGGATTTCTTTACAGCAA
>SCSY01000106.1 GCA_004298625.1 Nitrospirota bacterium
ATGGGATGGGAGACAAAGAGCAAGGCAGAAAAAAGGGCAACCCCCCTATATCCCCCCTTAGCAAGGGGGGAATTAAAGGGGGGTAAAAAATAAGGTGTCCTGAATGTAAGAACCACAAGCCAATAAACAAGGGTTGCATTAATGATATGTATTATGAGATTAACTATGTGATAGCCAATGGCATTCAGTCCTCCAAAATGATAATTCAAGGCAAATGTCAAAAAACCAACCCATCTTGAACCCGACGGTGGCCAGAAGTTACTTAAATCCCTCAGTTTGTAGTTTTCAACAATATTTGGCGTATCATCAAAATGAAATGGCACGTGGAAGGTGTTAGAGTAGGCAAGAAGGCCCAAAATGGCTATAAGAAAAAAATGAACAATCGGCTTATTGAATAACCTCCATTTAGAAGATATGTCGCTTGATATTAAAGACTTGCCATTTAATATAGGTTTAGCCTGCAACTCTTGCTGTCTCTTTTTTCTTGATGCCTTTCCCATAAATAAATATAACAGTTGTTGCTTCAGTTGTTCAATGGAGAGAAGGCAGATCAGAGTCCGAATGCAGCACTTTTTAAAGAAGTTTGCGGACAAATAAACCTTTCATAGCTTGATATTCTCATGGTTTTTTGACACAGCCCGGATGGCTCTGTTATTTTTCACGCTTGAATTTTTTCAATTAAGCAAATCCTAAAATACAAAATTTAAAATACCTCTTCCATTTTTATCTGAAATCTTATAGAATGTATAGTTTAAAACTTTACTCCTGAGGAGGTTGCTTATGGCAAAAAAAGACTATTTCTTCACTTCTGAATCGGTTACTGAAGGCCATCCGGATAAGATAGCTGACCAGATATCGGATTCTATTCTCGATGCAATAATCGCGCAAGACCCTGTAGCCAGGGTTGCTTGCGAAACACTCGTGACAACAGGCCTGGCCTTTGTTGCAGGAGAGATTTCTACAACATGTTATGTGCACATCCCCGACATCGTCAGGGAAACAATTAAAAATATAGGGTATACAAGAGCGAAATACGGCTTTGACTATGAGACGTGTTCGGTCATAACCTCTATAGACCAGCAATCCGGAGACATCGCAATGGGTGTTGATACAGGCGGCGCCGGAGACCAGGGCTTGATGTTCGGGTTTGCATGCAACGAGACCCCGGAACTTATGCCATTGCCTATCATGCTTGCTCATAAGATTGCAATGAGGCTTGCCGAAGTGAGGAAAAACGATATACTCGGATACCTGAGGCCCGACGGCAAATCTCAGGTCACGATAGAATATAAAGACGGCAAACCTTTCAGAATAGACACTATCGTCGTATCTTCCCAGCACAGCCCGGATGTGCATCTCAAAGACATGAAGGAAGACATTATCGAAAAGGTCATAAAACCCGTGGTTCCCAAAAACCTGCTTGATGAGGAGAAGGTAAAATATTACATCAACCCTACAGGCCGCTTTGTCGTAGGCGGACCCATGGGCGACACGGGACTGACCGGAAGAAAGATAATTGTTGACAGTTACGGAGGAGTCGGCAGCCACGGCGGAGGATGCTTCTCAGGAAAAGATCCGACGAAGGTAGACCGTTCAGGAGCCTACATTTCAAGGTATATCGCAAAAAATGTCGTTGCATCAGGCATTGCAGACAGGGCAGAGGTTCAGCTTGCTTATGCCATAGGCGTTCCTGAACCCGTCTCAATACTCGTTGACACTTACGGCACAGGAAAAATAGATCACGATAAAATTGTAAACCTTATAAGGAAGAATTTTAATTTAACGCCAAAGGGGATCATCGAACACCTGAAGCTAAGAAGACCTATTTACAGGAAAACTGCCGCTTATGGCCACTTCGGGAAAAATGATCCTGACTTTACGTGGGAGACAACAGATAAGGCGGCGACATTAAAGAAAGAGGCAGGACTGTAAAACAGTAAATAGTGTCAGTGTTTAGTGACAGTAAAAAACACAATCACTAACACAGACACTGATAACTGACACTATAAAATTGGAGGATAGATGGTAAAGCACGATGTAAAAGACATTAATTTAGCTAAAAAAGGAAAACTCAGAATCGAATGGGCTGCAAGGGAAATGCCTGTTCTCAAAAGTATCACAGAACGCTTCAAAAAAGAAAAACCCTTAAAAGGCATGAAGCTTGCCGCATGTCTCCATGTAACAACAGAGACGGCAAACCTTATGGAAACCCTAAAGGACGGCGGCGCTCAGGTCTATCTATGCGCCTCAAACCCCTTGAGCACGCAGGATGATGTTGCCGCATCACTCGTTAAAAACTCGGGCATCCCTGTCTTTGCGATAAAAGGAGAAGACCATAAGACTTATTACAAACACATAATGGATGCGCTCACCCTGAAACCAAATATCACAATGGATGACGGAGCGGACCTCGTTTCCGTTCTGCATACAAAGAAAAAAGAACTCCTGAAAAATCTGATAGGCGGAACGGAAGAGACGACTACAGGGGTTATAAGACTGAGGGCCATGGCTGAAAAAGGCGTGCTTAAGTATCCCATAGTAGCAGTCAATGATGCCTACACAAAATATCTTTTCGATAACCGTTACGGCACAGGCCAGTCAACCATGGACGGAATACTGAGGGCTACAAACAGATTGATTGCAGGCTCCGTGTTTGTGGTTGCAGGTTATGGCTGGTGCAGCAAAGGCATAGCCATGAGGGCCAAGGGCATGGGAGCAAGGGTAATTATAACAGAGGTCAACCCTCTTCGCGGGCTTGAAGCAACAATGGATGGATTCGATGTCATGCCCATGAGAAATGCCGCCGGAATTGGAGATATATTCGTCACTGCTACAGGAGATATTGACGTAATATACAGAGAGTGCTTTAAGCTTATGAAGGACGGAGCCATCTTCTGCAATTCAGGACATTTCAATGTTGAAATAGCAATAGACGAATTGAAAAAGCTGTCCAAAGCAAGAAGGATTATAAGAGACTTTGTCGAGGAATACACTCTGAAAAACGGCAAAAGGATTTATCTTCTGGGCGAAGGCCGTCTTATAAATCTCGCTGCGGCAGAAGGCCACCCATCGGCTGTGATGGATATGAGCTTTGCAAACCAGGCGCTCTGCGCAGAATATATGGCAAAGAATTATAAAAAACTCGAAAATAAGGTCTACAGCGTGCCTGAAAAAATAGACAGCGAGATTTCGAGGTTGAAACTAAAGTCAATGGGGATTAAGATAGATATACTTACCCCGGCCCAGAAAAAGTATCTTCAGAGCTGGGAGATGGGGACGTAAATAAAGCTGATAGCTTACAGCTGACAGCTTTAAGCTAAAGGATTTATGCGTAAGGTTGAGATATACGACACGACATTGAGGGATGGTTCTCAGGCAGAGGACATTGCGTTCTCTGTCGAGGACAAGCTGAGGATAACCGAAAAACTCGATGAGCTCGGGGTGCATTATATCGAGGGCGGCTGGCCGGGCTCCAATCCAAAAGACGCCGAATATTTCAAAAAGGCAAAAAAGCTTAAACTGAAAAACGCCGTTGTGGCCGCATTCGGAAGCACTCACAGGCCGAGGCATAAGGCAAAGGATGACGGCAATTTAAAAGCCCTCATTGAAGCAAAAACCCCTGTCATAACCATATTCGGAAAGACCTGGGACTTCCATGTAAAAGAATCCCTGAAGATAACTCTCAGTGAAAACCTTGACTTGATCCATGACTCGGTTGCTTATCTTAAAAAATATACCGGCCGGGTATTCTTCGACGCAGAACACTTCTTTGACGGGTATAAAGATGATCCTGCCTATGCGATAAAATGCCTCATCGCTGCACAGGACGCCGGAGCAGACTGCCTCGTACTCTGTGATACAAATGGTGGAACATTACCGAATGAAATAGAGAGAGTTTTCAAGAAACTCATCACTCGTCACTCGTCACTTGTTACTTCTCTCGGAATACATGCTCATAATGACTCCGAGTGCGCGGTTGCAAACTCGATAATCGCGGTTAAACTTGGGGCGTCCCAGATTCAGGGCACAATAAACGGCCTCGGCGAAAGATGCGGGAACGCCAATCTCTGTTCTGTAATTCCGAATCTTCAGGTTAAGCTCGGCATAAAATGCATCAGTGACGGCCGGTTAAAGAGACTCCGGGATGCGTCCCGTTTTGTGAATGAGATAGCAAATATAAGACATTTCAAACGCCAGCCTTTTGTCGGCGACAGCGCCTTTGCCCATAAAGGCGGGATACATGTGAGCGCTGTGATGAAGAGACCGGAGACTTATGAGCATATAAAACCTGAACTCGTGGGAAACTCCCACAGGATTTTAATCTCGGACCTTGCAGGCAAAAGCAACATACTCAGAAAGGCAAAAGAGTTTAACATCCACATCGAGCCTGATTCCCCACAGCTCCAGGACATACTGAATACATTGAAAGACCTCGAGCATCAGGGTTTCCAGTTTGAAGGCGCAGAGGCTTCTTTTGAACTGCTCTTAAAGAAGGCCCTCGGCCTGCACAGGAAATTTTTTGACCTGATTGGATTCAGGGTAATTGTAGAAAAAAGAAAAGAAGGAGAAATCCCTCTGAGCGAGGCTACGATAATGGTAAGGGTCGGCGGGAAAACAGAACACACTGCCGCAACCGGCAACGGCCCTGTGAATGCGCTTGATAATGCCCTCAGAAAGGCGCTCGACAAGTTCTATCCTGAATTAAAAGAAATAAAACTCCACGATTATAAGGTCAGGGTACTCACAGCAGGCAAAGGGACCTCCGCAAAGGTCAGAGTCCTTACCGAATCAGGCGACGAAAAAAACAGGTGGGGCACTGTCGGCGTATCGGAGAATATAATCGAGGCCTCATGGCAGGCCCTTGTTGACAGCATCGAATACAAACTCCTGAAAGAAGAAAAATAACCCTTAAAGTTTTAGCCTTTTCTGCCGAAAAATTAGGTAACGTATCCTTATGAGGGAGAACTCCTGTGCATGAGATATCCTTATACAACGACCTGATCGAAAGGGTAAAAGAAACCCTGGCCGCCAATTCAAGTCTCAGCCTGCTTTATATTGACTGTTCAAAGATAACAAAGATAGAACAGATATACGGCAAGAAAATCTACAGCGATGTGCTGAGAGGAATAAAGGGCGCTGTGCTGGACATGAAGGGCAAGGAAATAATGCCGGAAGATATAGTGGCAATGGATAATCTCGACAGCAGTGAATTTCTCATTTTTCTCTCTAAAAAACCCGACGAGAAAGACTTTTCTGCAGAAGGTTTTAATGCAATGTGTAAAAAAGTTTCCGACTACCTGAATAACGCCGTATCTCCCATAACATTCCCTTACCTTCAGACAAAGCCGAAAATATCAGTGGGATATTCGATAGTCCTGCACAATCCTCTGATAAAGGAGGAAAGACTTATAAACAAGTTAATAGAAGACGCAAAGCTCATGGCAGACTACCTGGAGTTCAAACGGCTTATGCAGGCCAAAGAGACCTTGCAAAAACTGATACTAAAGGAGGATATCTCGACATTCTTCCATCCCGTTGTTGATCTTAAAACCCTTGAGATTATCGGATATGAAGCGCTGTCAAGAGGGCCTGAACATACGGAATACAGAAGCCCTTCCGCGCTCTTTGACGCTGCGGCAGAAACAGGGCTGCTGCTTGAGCTCGACAGGTTATGCAGAAAAAAGGCATTGCTTAATGCAAGGTCCATAAGCCCCAGATACAAATTGTTTATAAACTGCCTTCCATCCGCCATCCATGACCCTGAGTTCAAAGATGCATATCTGAAAGCATTTATCGAGGAAGTCTCGATTAATCCCGCCGACATTATCCTCGAGATTACGGAAAAAGAGGTTATCGAAAATTTTGATTCTTTCAAAAAAACTGCCATGCGCTCTTCCGATACCGGTTTTGCCGTTGCAGTGGATAACACGGGCTCGGGTTTTTCAAGCCTTGAGATGGTAGTTGAACTGAAACCTCAATTTATCAAGCTCGCCATGACGGTTATAAGAGGCATTGATAAGAACATATTGAAACAGGAACTCGTTAAGGCCATGTTCTCTCTGTCTGAAAAGATAAATTTCACAGTCATAGCCGAGGGTATAGAGACCCGGGAAGAGTTGAAAGTTCTTCAGGACATAGGCATACCTTTTGGACAGGGATTCCTGTTCGCCCAGCCTGCATTCCCCTTCCCCGACATAAAACGTTTCTGAGCAGAATTGAGAAGCATAATTTGACCGTATAAAATTTTTGTTGAATTTTATGCTAATGTTGTATTCTAATAAATAGACATGAAGGATAATAAGATGTCCGATGAATTATTTGAAAAGGGGCTTGCCTTATTGAGGGATAATAATCCTCTCGCTGCGCTCACGTGCTTTGAGAAGGCTTACAACCTCAAAAAAACTCCGGGGATAAAGTCCTATCTGGCTCTCTGTATAGCAATTGAAAGAGGAAAGATTACAGAGGCGCTCGCTCTTTGCAATGACGCCCTGGCCCATGAACCGGATAATCCCGTGCACTACCTGAACCTCGGCCGGATATATATGAAGGCGGATAAAAAGGCTGATGCATTAGAAACATTAAGGAAAGGACTTTCTTTCGGGGAGAATGCAGAGATACACCAATTTCTTGAAAGTCTCGGTATGAGGAAAAGACCTGTTGTCCCTTTTCTTTCGCGCAACAATCCCCTCAACAAATATTTAGGAATTTTTCTTCACAGGCTGAAGCTGAGATAACTTTAACTTCTCTGTAACATCTTTTCGACCTCCTCTGAAGGCAAAGGCCTGCTGAAATAATATCCCTGAGCCATATCGCATCTCAGCAATCTCAGAATATCCAACTGCCCCTCTGTTTCTACCCCCTCCGCAATCGTCTTCAGGTTAAGATGATGCGCCATTGATATTATCGCAGCTGTAATTGTAGCGTCATCCGGATTATCAACTATGCCTCTTATGAAAGAGATGTCAATCTTAAGGTTGTCTATCGGAAGCTTCTTTAGGTAACTTAAAGACGAATAGCCTGTCCCGAAGTCGTCAATATTCACCGCGATCCCCAGCTTTTTTATCCTGTCAAGGATGTTTTTTGTAAACTCAGCATCCTGCATAAAGGTGCTTTCGGTTATTTCAACTGCAAACAGCTTCGGATCAATGCCTGATTCCGTTATTGTTTTTTCCAATAAATCACCAATATCTTTCTGCCTGAATTGAACTGCTGAAAAATTTACCGTAACTGGAACGATGCCGTATCCTTTATCCTGCCACTCCTTTAATTGCCTGAATGCCGCTTCCAATATCCATTGCCCGACGCTGATTATCATCCCTGTTTCCTCAAGCACCGGAATAAAATTTCCCGGAGAGACTAATCCGAGTTCAGGGCTTTTCCATCTCAGCAGGGCCTCCATCCCCGCCATCTTTATTGAATCAATATTGAAATAAGGCTGATAATAAAGCACGAACTCATTATTTTTCAGGGCCTTAAAAAGCCTTCTTTCAAGCAATATAAATTCAGATGCCTTTCTATCCATATCCCTCGTATAAAACTGATAATCGTTCATGCCTGACTTCCTGACTCTCATCATGCCCATATTTGCATTTTTTAAGAGTTCATAGGCGTTATTGCCGTCCGGAGGATAACATGATATTCCGACACTCGTCGTTAATACAATTTCTTCTCCTTCTATTCCGAACGGTTGACGAATAGCGTTCATTAACTTCTCAACAAGCATGATAATATCCTCAAACCGGGCTATATCTATAAGCGCCACGCCGAATTCATCGCTTCCAATTCTGGCTACTATGTCGCCGTCCCTCAGGATGCTTAAAAGCCTCCTTCCGAATTCCTGCAATACCTTATCGCCTATCCCGGGGCCGAATGTGTCATTTATGAACGAGAATTTATCTATATCTATGGATAAGACCGCAATCAATCGTTTATTGTATTCCGCTCTTGCTATTGTCTGATCAAGCCTCTCGATAAAAAGATTCCTGTTAGGGAGTTCGGTCAGGGCATCGTAATTGGCAAGATGATGAAGCTTTGCTTCCAGCAGTTTTTGCTCTGTAATGTCCTTTGCAGTTGCTACGAAGTGCATAATATTTCCCCTGTCATCCTGAAGCGGGGTTATGGTATTGAATATGTCGAAAAGCTCTCCGGTTTTCTTTCTGTTCGTAACTATGGCGCGGAAGGCGCTGCCCAGAAGGATGGTATCCCATAAGCCTTCATAAAATTGTTTATCATGCCTGCCTGATTTAAAAATCCTCGGATTTTGACCTATGAGTTCTTCCTTAGCGTACCCGGACATTTCCTCGACTGCATGATTCGCATACTCGATCTTTCCGTCCCTGTCGGTTATGAGAATCCAGTCTGAAGACCCTTCCACAGCCAGAGAAAGCTTTTTCATTTCCTCCTCTGTCCTCTTCCGACCGGCGATTGAGGCCTGAGCGAAGATGCCTGAAAGGATAAGCACTGCCAGGGCAAAAAGTCTCACCCACAGCTCATTCATTGCCGGGGTGATTATCTGTGATATAAATGAGCCTTCCCCGAATATATATGCGTCAACTGCGGAGTCAATTATCCAGAAAAATATTCCAAGTCCGATGCTGACCCATATTATCCAGGATGAAAATAATTTTAATTTTTTCACCTACCACCATGTCTTTATGCAGTTATTATTCAGCGCAAATGCCCTCCTCTTTAAAAGCACTCTATCACACAGGGCCTTCACTGTCAATTTGTGCAACAATTCCTCTGAAAACCCGGCTGTATCAGGCCAAGACTTTTTAAAACTCCTTATGGTAAAATGCTACTGTTATGGAAGAGATTGGAACAGTTAAGAGCGTTCAGGGAATGTTTGCCAGGGTCTCTGTTCCAAAGAAAAGCGTCTGCGAAGGCTGCACGGCAGGCGTCTGCAAGCCGGATGAACAGGCCATGGAAATCGAGGCCCTTAACAAGGCAAAGGCGAAAGTAGGACAAAAAGTCAGGGTTGTCGTAAAAACGTATACATATCTGAAAGGCTCGATATTGGTCTATGGCATTCCTGCAATCGCGCTTGTTGCCGGAGCAGTTCTCGGGAAAGAGTTTTTCAGCGGCAGTTTTAAAGATATAGACCCTGACATAATCTCCGCGATATTCGGATTCGGCGCATTCGCGCTCGCTTTTCTGGGCATTAAGATATGGAGCCTGTCCGCTGAAAAAAAGACAGGCTCAAGCCCTGTTGTAGAAGAGATATTAGAATAAATTCAAGATTCAAGATTCAATATTTAAAATACCGAATTTTTGAATTTTGAATTCTAAACTTTATTTGAATTTTGAATTTTGAATCTTAAATTTAATATGATGGGGGTTTTATGGCTAATTTTGACGTCAACACTATTCGCAACGTCGCCGTAATCGCTCATGGAGGCGCAGGAAAGACGTCTCTGGTCGAGGCGATGCTCTTTGACTCAGGCGCTATAGACAGGCTCGGCAGCATTGACGAAGGCAATACGGCAATGGATTCAGAACCTGAGGAAATATCAAGGAAGATAACCATTATATCCGCCCTCGGTTTCTGCAACTGGAACGGTCACAGGATAAATCTTATTGATACTCCCGGATTCATAAATTTCGTTGAGGATGTAAGGGGCAGCCTGAAAGCAGTTGATGGCGCAGTCGTAATAGTAAGCGCCATATCTGGAGTCAAGGCCGAGACAGAGAAGGTCTGGAAATATGCCTGCGAGTATGAAGTCCCCAGAATAGTTTTCATCAACAAAATGGACAAAGAATCGGCAAATTTCATCGGCGCTCTTGAGGAACTTGCTCAGTCATTCGGCTCTGAGGGAGTCCCCCTTCAGATACCGATAGGCTCGGGAGAAAAATTTGAGGGGATCATTAATCTCATCAACATGAAGGCGTATAAATTTTCAGGAGGAAAGGCGACCGAATCCGCCATCCCCGATGATATGCTCTCCGGGGCCCAGGAATACAGAAAAAAACTAGTTGAAAAAATTGCTGAATCCGATGATTCTCTTCTTGAAAAATACCTGGAAGGCGGAGAGCTGAGCCAGGAGGAGATAATAAAAGGCATAAAAGAGGGGTCCCTGTCCAGAAGGTTTATTCCTGTTGCATGCGGCTCGGCATCGAAAAATATCGGCATACCGCAGCTTCTTGATACGATTTTACTCTGCCTGCCCTCTCCTGTTGACCTTGTAAGGATATTTCCCGTAAAAGGCAAAAACCCCAAAGACGGGACAGATGTGCAGAGGAAACCGGATGAAAAGGAGCCTTTTTCCGCATATATTTTCAAGACGATCGCCGACCCTTATGCAGGAAAACTTTCTCTTTTCAGGGTCTATTCAGGCATTCTGAAAGCCGATTCCACTGTGTTGAACTCGACAATAGGAGCGAAGGAAAGGATTGGTCAGGTCTTCTATCTCCTCGGCAAGAAACAGATACCGGCCAGCCTCGTAGGCCCTGGAGAGATCGGGGTTGTTGCAAAGCTTAAAGAGACAAATACAGGAGACACCCTCTCTGACGAAGCGCATCCGATAGTCTTCGAGAAGGTTAAGTTTGCAGAACCTATAATATCTTATGCCATAGCCCCGAAAAGCAAGGGCGATGAAGACAAGGTAAGCACGGGGCTTGGCAGGATACTCGAAGAAGACCCGACCCTGAAATTCCACAGAGATGAGGAGACAAAGGAGATGATACTCTCCGGCATGGGGCAGGTGCACCTGGAAGTCGCGCTTGAGAGACTTAAGAGAAAGTTCGGCGTTGAAGTTGTAATGAAGACCCCGAAGATTCCTTACAGAGAGACGGTAAAGACCCCTGCAAAGGCCCAGGGCAGATATAAGAAACAGTCCGGTGGAAGGGGGCAGTATGGAGACTGCCATATAATAATAGAGCCTCTGCCGAGAGGCAAGGGCTTTGAATTTGTGGATAAGGTAGTCGGCGGGGCAATCCCCAGACAATATATACCTGCGGTAGAAAAAGGAATTGTCGAGGCAATGCATGAAGGCATAATTGCAGGCTATCCGATGGTTGATGTAAGAGTGTCGCTTTATGACGGTTCGTATCATACGGTGGATTCATCTGAAATGGCTTTTAAGATTGCAGGCTCAATGGCGATCAAAAAGGCTGTAGAGGATGCGAAACCAATACTCCTTGAACCGATAATGAAGGTGGAGGTTACCACGCCTGACGAGGCCCTCGGCGCTGTAATAGGCGACCTCAATTCAAAGAGAGGAAAAGTCCAGGGAGTGGAATCGCAGGCCAGAAATCAGAAAATAGCCGCGTTGGTGCCGATGTCTGAACTCCTCACATATGCAAATCAACTCCACAGCCTTACCTCTGGAAGAGGGTTATATTCCATGGAATTTTCGCATTACGAGGAAGTCCCCGCACATCAGGCCCAAAAAGTAATAGCTGAAAAGGCAGCCCAGAAAAAAGAAAAGGCAGAGTAGGAATGATCATAAAAAGCAGACTGAGACTGAGGTCAAGCAAAAGATTAATTAATTTTTTTCTGGTCTTAACCTTCTTAATCTTCTTAACCTGCCTTTTACCTGTCTTTTCTGCGCAGGCTCAGCCACCTGCAATTCCGGCAACGCCCCAGGACATACCGGTTGAACCCGTCAAGCCCGTAATGAAGATAGAAGTCAAAGACGGTCTTCTGAGCGTTGAGGTATCGGACGCAGAATTTGGGAATGTAATGAAAGAAATTGCTGAAAAAGCAAAATTTAAGGCAGAGATATCAGGCGCTGTCGCCTCAAAAAAAATAACCACTAATTTTAAGGATATCGATGTAGAAAGAGGCGTCCGCAGACTGCTCACTGTCATGAAGGAAAAAGACTTTACCATATCATATAACACAGCAGGGATGATAGATAAACTGGAGATATACGGAAGCGCTGCAAAGCCTTTTGCAACTCCCACTACCCCTCCCAAAAAACCACAATATATTCAGAAACCTCCTATGCCTATTTTACCGCCGCAACCCCTGCCGCCGCCTCCTAAATAACTAAAGGGCAAATGTTTAACATTTGCCCTTTAGTGAAAAAACATTTTATTCCTTAGTTATCTCATATTTTCCGTCTTTGTCAATCTTTATATCTGCATTGAGGAAACGCACTTTATAACCCGCCTCCTTAAGCTGGTGATATGCCATTTCAGCCCTGACGCCTGTTATGCAGTGGGTGATTATCTCCTTGTCTTTTGGTATGTCGGAAAGCTTTGAAGTTATGTCCTTCGTAGGAATATTCCTTGCTCCTATGAGCATCCCGCTTGATGCCTCATCAACGTCCCTCACATCGAGGATAAGCTTATCGCCTGGTTTTGTCTCTGCAATCCCCTTGAATTCATCTATCGAAATTTCTCCAGGACGGGGTTTTGGAACATATACAATTGTTGTTGCAAGGTCTCCGCTTACAACGGGATTGCCTGCTTTCTTCCATGCCTCGATGCTTCCGTCAAGATAAGAGAGGTTGCTGTAGCCCCATTTCCTTACTACCGCAAACGCCTCTTCAGAGGCCTTAACTGTACTGCAGTAAATAATTATAGGGGCCTTTTTATCTGCGGGGAACCTGTCCTTTGAAGTTGCAAGCTCATTCAAGGGTATGGAAACCGCTCCCTTTATGTGTTCTTTCTTCGCCTCGTCCGCAGGCCTTATGTCAATGAGCACATGAGGTATGTCCTTGTCCATCGCTTCCTTAAGGTTTATAACAGTGGAGGCCACAAGATTGCCGGCCTTTTTCCAGGCAGGCATGCCGTCTACAAAAACCTTAACCTTTGTGTAACCTGATTTCTCCGCCTTACCGGCAGAGGATGGGCTGAGCCTTCAGGTGGCTCCTGCACAATAGAATACAAGGAGTTTGTCTTTCTCCTTCGGAAGCTTACCCGCATTCTTCTCAAACTCGGCGTCATAAATGGATATTGCTCCGGGGATATGCCCCTCGTTATATCTTGCTCCGGGCCTTGAATCAACAAGGGTAAAATTGCCCTTATCCGCGCCCATTGCAACAAGCTTCGAAAGATCTTCCGTTGTCATGAGTTTTTCAGGGGCGATCTTTGCTGGGGGCTTCACAGATACGCCTGTTGCATAGAGCGAACCTTCCTTCTCTGTAACTGCTATTGCAATCTCCTTCTCCTTTGGTATTGCGCTGAATTTCTCTGCGCCTGTAAGTTTTGTGTCATCCCCGAACTTAACAAGCCAGGTTGCAGGACCGATCTGTATCTGGATCGTCTCCGCCTTCTTCGAGACGCCCGCAAAACCCCCGCGCAGTATCTTTTCGTCAGGCGCGTGGCACTGCTTGCAGGGCGCCGCAATCTTTGGTTTTGGCGCCGGTTCTGCTGTTGTCCCGTCGGAGCTCAGCAGGAATAATCCTGCAGCGACAAGGACAGCAGTTGCTAATGTTGTACTTTTCTTAAACATAGGAACCTCCTTTTTTATGGTCAGATAACCTAAAGCTGTAACTTTAAGTTTAGTTTATGCGATACTATGCAACATGTCAAGCCCCTCTGCCTTGACTTTCAGGCCATTATAGTGGTAATTTTTCTCTTATGCCGAATACGGATTCACCGAAAAGAAAAGACTATAAAGATACCCTGAACCTTCCCCAGACGGGCTTTCAGATGAAGGCAAACCTCACGCAGAGGGAGCCTGAGATGCTTTCGTCCTGGGAGAAAAACAGGCTGTATGAGAAAATGCAGGATAAAAACAGGGGCAACAGGCACTATATCCTCCATGACGGCCCCCCTTACGCTAACGGGCATATCCATATCGGCCATGCCCTGAACAAGATACTCAAGGACATAATCGTAAAGTTCAAATCCATGCAGGGTTTTTACTCTCCCTATGTTCCCGGCTGGGACTGCCACGGCCTGCCTATAGAATTACAGGTGGACAAAAACCTCGGGGAGAAAAAAGACAAGGTGGATATCCTGGAAAAAAGAAGGCTGTGCAAGGAATATGCGGGAAAATTCGTGGATATTCAGAGAGAGGAGTTCAAAAGGCTGGGGGTCTTCGGCGATTGGGGAGAACCCTATCTGACTATGGCTTATTCATATGAAGGCGCAATAGTCAGGGAATTTTCCGAGTTCGTGAAGAGGGGATACGTTTACAAAGGCAAGAAACCCGTCCACTGGTGCCCCTCGTGCGTGACGGCGCTCGCAGAGGCAGAGGTAGAGTATAGCGACAAGGAATCTCCATCGGTATTTGTGAAGTTTGAAGTCAAAGGCGAAGAATTAAACGCTAAAATGCCTGGGCTTGCAGGCAAAAAAGTCTTCTTCATCATTTGGACGACAACCCCATGGACTCTTCCGGCAAATCTTGCTCTGGCATTTCATTCCGATTTAACCTATGTCGCTGTTGAAATAAATGATGGAAATAATCCCCCTTCACCCCCCTTTGACAAAGGGGGGATGGGGGGATTTTCAGGCGAAGTCTATATCGTCGCCGAGGGAAGGCTTGAGGCATTAAAAGACAGGATAGGACTTGCCGGAAAGGTCATCGCAAAGATATCGGGCAAGGATCTCGAAGGAATAAACGCTAACCACCCTTTCATCCAGAGAAAATCAAAGACGGTTCTCGCTGATTTCGTATCCCTCGAAGAAGGAACAGGAATAGTCCATATAGCACCTGGCCATGGCGAAGATGACTATAAAGTAGGATTGCAATACGGCCTTGATATCTATGCGCCTGTTGACGACAAGGGGAAATTCACAAAGGCTGTGCCTGAGCTTGAAGGCCAGTTTGTGTTCAAGGCAAATGCGCAGATAATCGAGATATTAAAGAGCAAAAACGCTCTCATAAAAGAAGAAAAAATAACTCACTCATATCCTCACTGCTGGCGCTGCAAAAAGCCCGTCATATTCCGCGCAACAGAGCAGTGGTTTATCTCTGTGGAACATAACGGCCTGCGCAAAAAATGCCTCGAAGAGATAGACAGGGTAAACTGGGTCCCAAAATGGGGAAGGGACAGGATATATAACATGGTCTCCGGCAGGCCTGACTGGTGTGTTTCAAGGCAGAGGGCATGGGGAGTGCCTATTACCCTCATAAGATGCGACGAGTGCGGAGATTTTGTTAAAGACGAGCCGGTGCTGAATACGATCATTAAACTGGTCGAAGAAAACGGCGCCGACATCTGGTTCGGCAAAAAGGCGGAGGAGTTTTTGCCGGAAGGATACAAATGCAAAAAATGCGGCTCCGGCTCATTTTCAAAAGAGATGGACATCCTCGACGTATGGTTCGACTCAGGCGTGAGCCATGCGGCTGTGATGGAGATAAATCCCAGACTCTCATGGCCCGCAGACATGTATCTTGAGGGAAGCGACCAGCACAGGGGATGGTTCCAGAGCTCTCTGCTCGCCTCTGTCGGCACGCGAGGGACTTCGCCCTACAGGACGGTGCTCACCCACGGCTTTGTCGTTGACGGTTCGGGCAAGAAGATGTCAAAGTCTCTCGGAAATGTTGTCGCGCCTCAGGAAATCATCAAGGCAAACGGCGCAGAGATACTTAGATTGTGGGTCTCCGCCGAGGACTACAGGGACGATATAAGGATTTCAAAGGAGATAATTGACAGGCTCACAGAGGCGTACAGGAAGATAAGGAACACTGCGAGGTTCCTGCTTGGAAACCTCAATGATTTCGACGGGGGCGATTACGGCAATGACCTGCTCGAAATAGACAGGTGGGCCATGTCGAGGCTCCAGCAGCTTACGAAAAGGATAACCGCTTCGTATGAAAACTATGCCTTCCATGAAGTCTATCATCTCCTGCATAACTTCTGCATTGTTGATATGAGCTCTTTCTATCTTGATATTCTCAAGGACAGACTTTATACATTCAGATCCGATTCAAAAGAAAGAAGGGCTGCCCAGTGGGTTCTTCAAAATATACTCGCGACAATTACAAAGCTCATGTCCCCGATAATCTCATTCACTGCCGAAGAGATATGGGGTTTTATCAAGGGTGACAAGGAAGAAAGCGTATTCCTTGCTTCATTCCCGAAGACGGACGAAAAATATCTTGATGACGCACTCGAAGGAAAATGGTCGAGGATGATAACAATCAGGAATGAGGTTAACAAGGCTCTCGAAATCAGGAGGCAGAACAAATTCATAGGCAATTCCCTTGAAGCAAAGGTCATACTTTATCTGCCTGAGCAGGAATTCAATCTCCTGAATGAATACAGGGATTTCCTCCCTTCCCTCTTCATCGTATCAGGCGCTGAGATAAGACAGGCAGCAGGAAAAGTCGAAAGCGCTTACGAGAGTGAAGAGGTAAAGGGCATGTCTGTCGTGGTCGAGCGCGCCGAAGGCGGAAAATGCGAACGCTGCTGGAACTGGAGCCCCGCAGTCGGAACGTTCAGCGACGCGCCGGAGTTATGCCGGAGATGTTATACTAATACTAAATGAAGAAATTGTATATTGCCATTGCGCTTCTGGTGGTAATCCTCGACCAGGCGACAAAATATCTTGTAAATAATTACATAAGCCCTTTCAGAACAATTGAGATATTGCCCTTCCTTCATCTCGTCAATATCAGGAACACGGGGACGGCGTTCGGCATGTTCAGGGACTGGGGTAACGGCATATTCATAATCATATCCCTTGCAGCAATAGCCGTTATTTTTTTCATGCTCATAAAAGGAAAGGAAGACCCCTTAAGCCTCTCACTGATACTCGGGGGCGCGATCGGCAACCTCATAGACAGGATATTTCGCGGTTCCGTAGTGGACTTCATAGACGTATTTGCGAGCGGGCATCACTGGCCGGCTTTCAATGTAGCGGATTCTGCGCTCACAATAGGGATCGGGCTGATTTTTATAACCCTTTTTAAACCAAAGGGTTCAAGGATAAAAAATGCATCCGGTATTAATTAAAATAGGTCCTCTGACTATACATACCTACGGTGTTATGATTGCGGCCGGATTTATCCTGGGGCTTGCCCTCGCCGTAAGACAAGCCCGGAAACAACTGATACCTGCCGAAAAGATTGTTGATCTCGGCTTCTACATGCTTCTCGCGGCAATCATCGGTTCGAGGCTCTTCTTCATCATCGTGAACGCGGGCTATTATCTCAAACACCCTCTGGACATATTCAAAATATGGGAAGGCGGCCTGGTATTTTATGGAGGAGTTATATTAGCTATCCCTACTGCGATCTGGTTCGTAAAAAAGAAAGGCCTTGACCTCTGGGAAACTGCGGACATATTTGCGCCGTCGCTTGCAATAGCCCATGCGATCGGGAGGCTGGGGTGTATTTCAGCAGGCTGCTGCCACGGGAGAGAGGCGCACGACCTTCCGTGGGCAATAACTTTTTCAGACCCTGAATGCCTCGCGCCGACGGGAATACCTCTGCATCCGACCCAGTTGTATGAATCAGCCGGAGAGTTTCTGAATTTTTTAATTTTACTTATTTTAAGAAGGCGCCAATCATTCAAGGGTCAGCTTTTCTGGACATATCTTCTTATCTACTCTATAGTAAGATTCACGGTCGAGTTTTTCAGAGGCGATGAGGCAAGAGGATTCCTTATAGGAAATATATCCGTATCACAGGGGATAAGTATTCTCCTCTTCCTTGTAGCGGTCGCAGGGCTTATCATCCTCAGGAAAAAAGCAAAACAGTAACTCAGCTATTCTTTCCTGCTCTTTGAGAGAGCCTTTATATCGGCAAAGATGGCGTCTATATTCTGATACCTGTCCTCGCGCACCTTCCTTATGCACTTAATGACCATCTCATCGAGCCACTCTGGAAGATCCGGGGTGATATCGGCTATCCTCTGCGAGCCGAGGCCATCGAGGCCGCCTGTCAGCATCTCAAAGAGTATTACTCCGAGCGAATATATGTCGGCCCTCTCATCGAATTCGACTCCTTTTGATCTTTCGGGCGGGGTGTAGGCCGACGAAGGAGCTTTTCTTAAAAAGGTGATATTGTTTGCGCTGTCTATAAGGATATTATCAGGCGACATAAGACCAAACGGCATTTCAGCTTTGTATGACTGCTGTAAGCTTTTAATTACCTGCAACCACAGTTTCAGGCAGTGTTTGGGCTCAAGACCGCCGCTTTTCATAAAACCGCGCAGGGTAATCTTGCCTTCGAGATTCGCTTCATCCTGCGTTGTGGATGTAAGGGCATTAAGCCTTTCGCGCACATCCCTGTATGCCGGGTCGAACTTATCAACCTCTCTGTAGACCTCAGCAGCCTTTTCCTTTTCTCCGGACTGTTCCAGTTTGAATGCAAAGACATAGAAATCCTCTATATTTGATTTTTCAATTTTTTTGCCTCTGAGGACAAGGCCGAACATCTCTGCCGCCTCTTTCATCATCCCTTCTTCTTCGAGAAGCTTTGCGGCGCGCCTGTATTCTCCTGCCTCGCGGTATGCCCTGACTGCCGCCATCTTTCTTCCTGCCCTCTCCATTGCCAATGCAGCTTCTATCTTCTTCCCTGCCTGATTGTATATCTTTGCAGCATCCTCGAATTCTCCCTCCATCATCGAGACCTCGGCGGCAGCCTTTGTGTTGCCTGATTTTACATATAGCTCTTTCGCCTTTTCACTCATGCCGAGAATTTGATACAACTCAGCCGCCTTTTTCAAATCTCCGCCTTTCTCATAGAGTGCGGCGGCCTTCTTCTTGTCCTTGAGCCTGCTTTCATGGATTAAAGCGGCAGAGATGTATTCCCCTGCCCTCTCCAACTCCCCTGCCTCTTTATTATAATCCTCGGCTATTGTGGTCTGAAGTTTCTTTGCCAGGGTGTTCCTGTAAATAAACCTCGCCGCAAAAAATAATGCGATAACCACAGGCACGGCTATGACGATTAAAATTATCGAAAGGCTTGTCTTCACCTGCTCCGCAACCGGAGCTGCCTGAACAGGGATCTCCTCTGAAAAAGCAGAACTGAGATTTAAAAAATTCAATATCACTCCCTCTTTATCCTTTCCCCAAGCGGCAGATATGCCTTCGGGTTTAAATCCATGCCCGCGAAATTCCCGGCCTTGAAATAATTATACCCTGCTGCTGCGATCATTGCTGCATTATCCGTGCACAAAGAGACGGAAGGGATAAATATCCCGGCATCTCTTTCTTCCCCCATCTCTTTCATCCTCTTCCTGAGTTCGCTGTTTGCGGCCACGCCGCCGGACAATGTGACACGCCTTACGCCTTCTTTCCTTATGGCCCATTCGGTCTTTCTCACAAGCACATCCACAACACATGCCTGGAAAGAGGCAGCGATGTCGCTGATGAGTTCACCC
>SCSY01000375.1 GCA_004298625.1 Nitrospirota bacterium
GGCGCCGCTTTGCCGCCGATCTGTTCGATCAGCCCATCGTAGCGTCCGCCGGCACAGACGGTACCCTGCGCGCCGAGACGTTCGGTAACCCACTCGAACACGGTGAAATTGTAGTAATCCAACCCGCGCACCAAACGCGGGTTAATGTCGAAACTCACGCCCGCGTCGCGCAGCATCGCTTGCAAATCCTCAAAATGTTTGAGGGATACCTCATCCAGATCGTCCAACAATTTGGGCGCGGCCTCTATCATATCCTGCATCGCCGGGTTTTTGCTATCCAGCACCCGCAAAGGATTGGTATGCAGGCGGCGGCGCGCTTCTTCGTCCAAGTTATCGTGATGCTGTTCCAGGTAATGGATCAACTTCTTGCGATGGCGCATCCGGTCATCAAGGGTGCCCAGCGTATTGATTTGCAGCGCGATGCCGGGAAGATTCAACAAACGCCATAGCCGGGCCGTCATAATGATATGCTCGGCATCCATGTCCGGCCCGGCAAAGCCGAGCGATTCGACGCCGACTTGGTGGAACTGGCGGTAGCGCCCTTTTTGCGGACGCTCGTGGCGAAACATCGGCCCCATGTACCACAGGCGCTGCGGCGCATTGTACAGCAGGTTGTGCTGCAACACCGCGCGCACGCAAGATGCCGTGCCTTCCGGGCGTAGCGTCAGGCTCTCGCCGTTAAGCGCGTCGATGAAGGTGTACATTTCCTTTTCGACGATGTCGGTCACTTCGCCTATTGCACGGGTAAACAGCGATGTCTGCTCGACAATGGGCATGCGAATAGTGCGGTAACCGTAGGACGCCAGCCAGTCCTGCACGGTTTCCTCGAAAAACCGCCACAGATCGGCGTGTTGCGGCAATATGTCGTTCATGCCGCGGACGGCTTGGATGGAGGAAGTCATAGGTTCTAAATACTATAATCGCTGGCCGGCAAGAATGGCCTGATGCACGCCGTCCCAGAAGCGTATGCGCGCTTCCAGCGCCGCGCAGGCCGCCGTTTCGGCTTCCTTGATGCGTACCGGATCACCGCCGCACAACTCTTCCAGCATCAGCAG
>SCSY01000107.1 GCA_004298625.1 Nitrospirota bacterium
GAGGTGTCGCAGATAGCAAGGACCATAGCAAGGGCATTGAGGCTGAATGAGGACCTTACAGAGGCGATCGCGCTTGGGCACGACCTCGGCCATACACCATTCGGACACGCAGGCGAGGCCATATTAAGGGAGATACATCCCGGCGGGTTTGACCACTTCAAGCAGAGCCTCAGGGTAGTTGATTTCCTTGAGCAGAAAGGCAAGGGGCTGAATCTTACACATGAAGTCAGAAACGGCATTGTCAAGCATTCAAAAGGGAAGGGCATGATCATCCCGGATATAAAATCCGAAAGGGCGGAGACCCTTGAAGGGCAGGTTGTCCGGGTGTCGGATATAATCGCATATGTTAACCATGATCTTGATGACGCCATCAGGGCCGGGGTTATTAAAAGGACGGATATACCAAAAGAGATTACAAGGGTCCTTGGAGAGACCCATTCAGCCAGGATAGATGCGATGGTCAAGGATTTCATATACGAGTCCCTGAAAACGAGCCTCGATGAACTCGGGATGACGGATAACGTATCGAGGGCGGTATACAAACTCAGGGATTTTCTATATGAACGTGTTTATGAAAGCGATACAATAAAGGCGGAATTCAGAAAGGCCAAGAAGATACTGAGTGACCTATATGAGTATTACCTTGAGCATATCGAGGAGCTCTTTAAGGCCATACCTAGCGAGAAAAAACTCAACTTGGCTGCGAGCCGCAACGACAGGCACAGGATGGTTTGTGATTTTATTGCAGGCATGACAGATGTATTTGCTATGATGACCTACGAAAAACTTTTTCTCCCGCAGCAGTGGACAGTGGTTTAGTCCGGGAAATGAGGACAGTGCTCAAGAATTTATTTAACACTTACATTTTTTAGTAAGGAGGCTCTGATGAAACTTAAGGCCCTATTTCCATTCCTTATCTTTTATCTCTTTTTTATCTCTGCTGTTACATATGCCGCAGGTCCCTATGTTGAGATCTTCTCGCCGCAGGATACGGTAAAAAAAGTCAGGCAGGTTAGCGTTAGATTTTCAGAGCAGATGGTGCCGTTTGGAGACCCCCGTCTTGTAGAGCCGTTTGAGATTAGATGCCCTGGAAAGGGGCAGGGCAGATGGGCCGATGGGAAAAACTGGGCTTATGATTTTGACGTTGATCTGCCTGCAGGTGTTGTGTGCGAATTCAATCTAAAGCCTGATCTAAAAACCCTCTCAGGGAAGACGCTATCGGGCCAGAAACAGTTTTCTTTTTCAACAGGCGGCCCGGCAATAATATGGATGCATCCTTATGAAGGCTCGACACATATTGACGAAGACCAGATATTCATACTTGCGCCTGATGCAGAGCCGGTAGAAGATACAGTGCTATCGAATGTGGCGTGTTCGATTGAGGGGATAAACGAGCGTGTCGGCGTCAGGGTTCTTAAAGCCGAAGAAAGAGAAAAGATACTCAAGGCATACCGTTACAGGCCGCATAAGGATAGGGAGATAGTCCTGCAGTGCAAACAGAGTTTCCCGAATAATGCAAAGGTCAACCTTATCTGGGGAAAGGGTGTTTCATCTCTGAGTGGGGTAAAGACAACCGCAGACCAGATACTTCCATATCAGGCAAGGGAGGCTTTTGGGGCCACATTCAATTGCCAGAGAGAAAACCCAAATGCAAATTGCATTCCGCTTTTGCCGATGCATCTCAATTTCTCGTCCCCTGTTTCATGGGGCGCTGCAAAAAATATCATCCTGCGAGGCCAGGATAAGGTTTATAAACCTTCAAAGGGATCCCGCAATGAATATGATGAAGAAGGCGAAGAAACCGCCACCGCTGATAATAATTTTGTATATGGTGTTATCTTTAAAGGCCCGTTTCCCGAAAGCTCGTCATTTGTCATAGAACTTCCTAAAGACATCAGAGACGATGCAGGAAGGACTTTGGCGAACAAAGATAAGTTTCCTCTTGCGGTTAGAACCGATGCCTATCCGCCGCTCGCAAAGTTCTCGGCGCGCTTCGGGATTATCGAGCTAAAAGGAGATCCGGCACTCCCGGTTACTCTCAGAAATCTCGAGCCTGAGGTTAAGACAAGGATGCTTAAGATAGACGACAGGGAAAAAGGGATAATTGAAAAATCAAAGGAATCGCTGCTTGAGAATACGGCAAAGGCTGGGGAGTTTGTCAACTCGTTGATGCCTGACTCTATGAAGGGAAAAGGGAACGAGGTTGTAGAGGGGCTTAAGGGCAGGCTTCATAAAATACAAATGAACAAAGAGGAAAAGGTCATTGACTGGCTCCGAAAGGTCGCGGCAGCAGAACGTGAAATTTCTATCTTAAAAAATGAGGGAGATATAAAAGATTTTTCGGTTCCGAAACCCAGCGGTTCAAAGGCGTTTGAGGTTGTAGGGATCCCTCTGAAAGAGCCAGGGTTTTATGTCGTTGAGATGGAAAGCCGGATTTTAGGCAAGTCTTTGCTTGAGGCGAAGAGGACCATAATCGGGCTGGAAGCCGAGAGGCCGATGTATGTGCCTGCGTCGGCTCTCATTACAAATCTTTCGGCGCATTTTAAATGGGGGAGGGAATCTTCGCTGGTCTGGGTTACAACGCTTGATAAGGCCGAGGCTGTTAAGGAAGCAAATGTTTCGATAAGGAATTGTAAAGGCGAATTGCTATGGAAGGGAAAGACAGATGAGAACGGCGTCGCGAAGATAAAGACCCAACTTCCTTTGGGAAAAGATCTGCCGGAATGCCCGCTTCATGCAAATTATGGAGAATCTTCGCCAGCCCTCACTGGCATCGGCAGCGGCCTGTTTGTTTTTGCCAAAAAATCCGATGACATGACATTTGTCCATTCAAGCTGGGATAACGGCATAGAACCATGGAGGTTTAATCTGCCCGAGGCGTCATATCAAGGCCCGGAAATAGGCCATACGGTGTTTGACAGGAGTCTTTTAAGGGCGGGCGAGACAGTGCACATGAAGCATCTCATAAGAAAGCACACGATGTCGGGCTTTTCTTTCTTAGGGGAGAAGGAATTACCGAAGGCATTGTTGATTCGTCACTCCGGAAGCAATCAGAGGTATGAATTTCCTCTTAAGTGGGATGCAAACGGGATAGCCGAGACAGACTGGAAGATTCCCCGTGAAGCGAAGCTCGGCTTGTATGAAGTAGTTCTCCTAAAAAAGGCATCGGAGAAACCGAAGGCCCGCACAGAAGTCGGCGGTTATGAAGAAGGAGACGAGGGATATTATTACCCTGACGGCTGGCATTCCGGCTCGTTCAGGGTTGAGGAATACAGGGTGCCTTTAATGAAAGGCATGATCCTGATGCCGAAAGAACCGTTGATTAATGTCTCTGAATTTGAGGCTGATCTGCTTGTCACATATCTTTCAGGCGGAGGAGCCGGCAATGCTACTGTAAAATTAAGGAGTCAGATACAACCGAGGTATGCGCATTTTACTGATTATGAAGATTTTACTTTTGCAAATGGAGAGATAAAGGAAGAGGTTATCAAAAGGTCTGATTATGAGGATACGGAAAACCAGCGTATCAGGCCAGCCCAGCCAAAGATTCAGACGAGCGAGCTTGTGCTCGATAAGACAGGAAGCCTGAGAACGAAGATCGGGAACCTCCCCATGATATCTTCTCCTCAGGATATGCTTGCAGAGCTTGAATTCAGAGATCCGAACGGCGAGATACAGACCGTCTCGCAAAGGATACCATTGTGGAATTCAAAGGCTGTCGTGGGCATAAAACCTGATTCATGGGCGTCTTCAAGGGATGCGTTTAAATTTCATGTGGTTGTCCTTGATATTGGAGGGAAGCCCGTTAAGGACGCGGATGTTAAGGTGGAGCTTTTTAAGAGGAAATATTTCTCGCACAGGAAGCGGCTCGTAGGCGGATTTTATGCCTATGAGCATACCGCTGAGACAAAGCGCGTTGGTGATCTGTGCGAAGGCAGGACAAATGCAAAAGGGCTTCTGATATGCGAGGTTCAGTCGCCTGTTTATGGGAATGTAATTATTCAGGCAAAGACAAAGGACGATCTGGGGAACCTGTCTGCTGCAAACAGGGATGTCTGGATTGCAGGGAAGGGCGAGTGGTGGTTTGATGTGTCCGACAGCGACAGGATAGATCTGCTGCCTGAGAAAAAGAAATACGAGCCGGGAGATACGGCAAAATTTCAGGTCAGGATGCCGTTCAGAAAGGCAAGGGCTCTCGTTACTGTTGAGCGTGAGGGGATTATAGAGGTATACATCAAAAAGCTTTCAGGCAAGTCGCCTGTTATCGAAATTCCGATAAAGAGCAATTACGCTCCGAATGTGTTTGTGTCCGCTTTTGTTATAAGGGGCCGTGTTTCCGGTATTCAGCCCGCTGCGATTGTGGATCTCGGGAAACCCGCGTATAAGCTTGGCATTACAGAAATTAATGTCGGGTGGAAAGCGCATGAACTTAAGGTTGAAGTTTCAGCGGCAAAAAATGTCTACAGGGTCAGGGAAAAAGCGAAGGTCAAGGTTAAGGTCAAGAAAACAGACAATAGTCCTCCTCCAAAGGGAAGCGAGGTGACCATTGCCGCTGTTGATGAAGGGCTGCTGGAGCTAATGCCTAATAGCAGCTGGGGGCTGCTTGACGCAATGATGGGAAGAAGGGGAATCGAGATAAGAACATCCACTGCCCAGATGCAGGTTATCGGAAAAAGACATTACGGGCTTAAGGCGCTTCCTTATGGAGGCGGAGGCGGCAAGCAGGTAACGAGGGAACTCTTTGACACTCTCTTATACTGGAAGGCCCGTGTTGGGCTGAATGAAAAAGGCGAGGCATCTGTTGAAATACCTCTTAATGATTCATTGACAGGCTTCAGGATTGTCGCGATCGCAAATGGGGGCGCGGGATTATTCGGTACTGGCCAGACAAATATAAGGACAACTCAGGACATAATGATACTCTCAGGCATTCCGCAGATTGTCAGGGAGGGCGATAAGTTCACGGCAGGATTTACAGTGAGGAATGCATCGGACCGAAAGATGGAACTGGATATTAAGGCGAATATCTCAGTGCCCGGGAAGAAAGAGCTCGATCCGGTTACGGAATCCCTCTCCGCAGGAGAGGCAAAGGAGATAGGATGGGAGATTAAGGTTCCATACAACAGCGAGGCATTGGTTTATGAGGTAACCGCAAAAGAAAAAGGCGGGGATGCTCAGGATACGATTAAAATAAAACAGAGGGTTAAAGAGGCTGTTTCGGTCAGGCCGTTTCAGGCCACTCTCGCGCAAGTTGAAAATGTCCTTAGTCTTGATGTCGAGAAACCTAAAGATGCGATCACAGGTAAGGGAGGCGTCAATATCTCGTTAAGGCCAAAACTTTCAAACGGCCTCGGCGGAGTTATATGGTTCATGAAGCGTTATCCTTATACATGCATGGAACAGAAGGTGTCGAGGGCGGTTGCACTTAGAGATGAGGTATTGTGGAAGGCCGTAGTCGCAGAGCTTCCTTCATATCTTGACGGGGACGGGCTTGTGAAGTATTTCCCGACATGCAGGCTGGGGAGCGATTCTCTCACTGCTTATATCCTTTCGATCTCTAACGAAGCTGGATGGGAAATTCCGGGGCATATCAAAAGCCGCATGACAGGCGGATTAACAGGTTTTATAGAAGGAAGGGTCATAAGATATTCGTCCCTGCCGACTGCTGATTTGTCAATAAGGAAGATGGCTGCATTGGAGGCATTGTCGCGGGTCGGAGGCGGGGATCCGAGACTTCTCGGTTCGATAACAATAGAGCCGAATCTCTGGCCGACCTCTGCTGTGATTGACTGGACTAATGTCCTTCTGAAAATGAATAACATACCGGAACGCGAAAAGAGATTAAAAGAATCAGAGCAGATATTAAGATCAAGGCTCAATTTCCAGGGAACGACAATGGGATTTTCAACAGAAGGGACGGATTATCTCTGGTGGCTTATGGTCTCGGCAGATGTGAATTCGGTAAGAAGCATACTCACGTTCCTTAACTTTGAGAGCTGGGTTCAAGATATGCCGAGGCTCGTGAGGGGCGCGCTGGGACGCCAGTACAGAGGGTACTGGAATCTCACGACTGCAAACGCATGGGGCGTACTCGCAATGGAGAAATTTTCCAAGAAGTTCGAGGCAATTCCCGTGACAGGTATGACATCGGCCTCATTGAATGAAAAGACAAAGACCGTTGACTGGTCTAAGGCCGAAGAGGGAAAGGCCGTAATGCTCGGCTGGCCCAAAGGGAAGGAGACTCTTAAGGTATCGCATCAGGGGACAGGAAAGCCGTGGGCGACTATACAGAGCCTGGCGGCTATTCCTTTGAAAGAGCCGTTCTCGAGCGGCTATAAGATCAAAAAGACATTGACGCCTATCGAGCAGAGGGTAAAGGATAAATGGAGCAAGGGAGATGTTGTGCGGGTCAGGCTCGATCTGGAGTCTCAGGCTGATATGACATGGGTTGTTGTGAACGACCCGATACCCGGCGGCTCGAATATCCTCGGAACAGGTCTTGGAAGGGATTCCCATCTCCTCACAAAGGGAGAGGAGCGCAAGGGATGGGTATGGCCTGTGTTTGAGGAGCGCTCGTTCGAGGCATTTAGGGTATATTATGAATTTGTTCCAAAAGGGAAATGGACGGTGGAATATACCCTGAGGCTGAATAACGACGGCGTTTTTCATCTTCCGGAGACAAGGGTGGAGGCGCTTTATTCGCCTGAGATGCTCGGAGAAATACCGAATAAAAAGATGGAAATAGGAGAATGAGACAACATTGATTTCTGCAGGCAGAAATGACATCAAAGTTTTATCAGTTATAATTTTTTTAATTATTACGCCATACGCATATGCCTATACCTTGCCTGCATTCGATGAGGTTAAGAATTCCTACAAAAAATCGGATGCGGTTTTGCTCGACAGGCATGGGAAGGCGATTCATGAATTAAGGGTTGATTCGAAGGGAAGGCGGCTCGACTGGGTCAGGCTCAAGGATGTCTCGCCGGCTTTGATTAAGGCCGTGGTTCATTCAGAGGACATGAGATTTTATGGGCACCACGGAGTTGACTGGGGCGCTATAGGGGCTTCTGCCGTAAAGAATCTGTTTTCCGGCATAAGACGCGGCGGAAGCACGATAACAATGCAGGTCGTCTCTATCCTTGATAAAAAACTGAAGCCCAAAAGGTCGAAGAGGACATTTGGCCAGAAATGGGATCAGATGAATGCCGCAAAGGAAATAGAAGGGGCGTGGTCAAAGGACGAGATCATCGAGGCGTACATTAATCTTATATTTTTCAGGGGAGAACTTCAGGGAATCTCTGCCGCATCAAGGGGGCTTTTTGATAAAGAGCCGTCCGGTTTGAATGAATCCGAGTCTTTAATTTTGGCGTCATTAATACGTTCACCAAATGCAGGAATCGAAGATGTGGCTAAAAGGGCGTGCAGGCTGGGCAATTCCATTGAATCTAATATCAAGTGCGAGGAGATAAAGACCCTTGCGCAGAAGACATTAACCGGCTCATACAGCGTCAAGCAAAATACTGCCTTGGCGCCTCATGCTGCGCGGCATCTTTTTAATAAAGAACCGGGGAGTCTTGTTGTTCAATCCACCCTTGACGGGGAACTTCAGCTCTTTGCATCAGAGGCATTGAACTATCAGCTTAATTCATTGAAGAAAAAGAATGTAAGAGACGGGGCCGTACTTGTCGTGGAGAATAAGACGGGAGATATCCTCGCGTATGTTGCAAGCAGCGGCGGGCAGTCAAGCGCAAGACATGTTGACGGCATTATGGCTAGAAGGCAGGCAGGCTCTACGCTCAAGCCGTTTTTGTATGAGCTTGCGATAGAAAAAAATCTCTTGACGGCTTCTTCCATCCTCAACGATTCTCCACTTAATATAACAACGGCCTCAGGTCAGTATATACCTCAGGACTATGATAAAGATTTCAAGGGGCTTGTCAGCGTAAGAACGGCATTATCAGGCTCGCTAAATATCCCTGCCGTGAGAACACTAATGCTCATCGGCCCTGATACTTATGTGAACAGGCTCAATCAATTAGGATTTGACGACCTTAACGATGGGGACTACTATGGCCTTTCTCTTGCCCTTGGAAGCGCTGATGTAAGTCTTTATGAACTTGTTAATGCTTACAGGACGCTTGCAAATAGCGGCAGATGGAGCGGATTAAGACTGAGCCGCGATGTTTCATTTGCCCGGCGCAGAGAGGTTATGGAAAAAGAGGCTGTTTTCATAATCTCGGATATTCTTTCAGACAGAGAAGCGAGGGGCATCACATTTGGTTTTGAAAATCCATTGGCAACAAGATTCTGGACGGCAGTTAAAACCGGGACAAGCAAGGACATGCGCGACAATTGGTGCATTGGCTATTCTGAGGGGTATACGGTCGGCATATGGGTCGGAAATTTCAGTGGGGAGCCGATGTGGAATGTATCAGGCATAACAGGAGCTGCGCCGATATGGCTTGAGATTATGAGTTATCTTCACAGGAGTTCGCCTAGCAGCGCTCCAAAGCCTCCGGATAAAGTAATTGCAAAAAAAATCAAATTCCAGAATGCTATAGAATCTGAGAAAGAAGAATGGTATATAAGAGGCTCGGAGCCGGCTAACGACGGTGCAGTGATTGCACTTAATGCATTTTATGCGGGGCCGCGCATCATCTATCCCATAGAGGGGACAATAATTGCCCTGGACCCCGACATACCGGAAGAGCACCAGAGGGTCTTTTTCGAGATGACGCCCTCTGAAAAAGGGTTCGCCTGGATATTAAATAACGAAAAAGTGGGCGATTCTATGGCTGCGGTCTCATGGCTGCCGAAGCAGGGCAGATATACTTTATCGCTTGCAGATAACCGAAATCATATTATGGACTCTATAGAGTTCGAGGTCAGGGGATCCGACGAAGGGCAGACTGAATATGGCATGCAATAATAAGCTGGAAGTTTTATTATCAAGTCGCTCTATGCCTGTAATGAAGAGTCCTCCTCAGGTTAGGATATTTACTTCTCTTTCTCATTCAATCCGTAAAGCCTCTTAAGTGTAGCTATGAGGATGTCTTTGTCTTCGGAATCCTCTTTTAGCGCAATTGTCGGCGGGTGGATGAGTTTATTGATGATTGCATTTGCCATATATTCGATGTCCTTCCTCTCTTTTTCCCCTAATGGCGGGAGTTTGTTGAGAAGCCTTTCGAGTTCTTCTTTCTTAATCAAATCAGCTTTTTCCCTGAGTGCAACAATCGTCGGCACTGCATCTAGGGAAGACTGCCATCTCTGAAATGTCTCGACCTCTTCGGCGATTATGCCTTCTGCCTTCTCAGCCTCTTTCTGCCGCCCCTGCCTATTAACGTCCACAACCCCCTGAAGGTCGTCCACGTCATAGAGATATACGTTATCTATGTTGTTTATCTCAGGATCTATATTCCTCGGGACCGATATATCGATGATGAAGACAGGCTTATGCCTTCTTTCTTTCATCACGTGGTGCATCTGTTCTTTTATGAGCACATATTTGGATGCGCCTGTCGAACAGATGACTATATCCGTACGCACCATCTCATGCACGAAGTCCTCGAACCTCACAGCCTTTCCATTGAACTCCTTTGCGAGGTTACATCCTGTCTCAAACGTCCTGTTTGCAACAAGAACCTCCGTTACGCCGTTGTTGACGAGATGTTTTGCCGCGAGTTCTGCCATTTCGCCGGCACCCAGAAGCATAACAGTTTTTGTGGGAAGGTCGTCGAATATTTTTTTTGCAAGTTCAACAGCCGCAAAGCTTATCGAAACCGCATTTTCTGCTATCTTTGTATCTGTCCTTATTCTTTTTGCGACAGATATCGCCTTTTTCATAAGCTTATTGAGGAGAACTCCCGTGGCCTTTTTTTGCAGAGAAAATTCAAAGGCATCTTTGAGCTGGCCGAGTATCTGAGGTTCGCCTACAACCATGGAATCAAGACTTGCGGCAACCCTGAATATATGTTTAACGGCATCCGCATTCTCATGTGTGTAAAGAGCTGTTTCAAGGGAATTTCTTTCTATCCCGTGGAATTCAGAAAGGAAATCCTTTATTGATTCATAGGCCTTTGCAGGGTCTTTTACATTCGTATACATCTCAACCCTGTTGCAGGTCGAGAGAATGACGGCCTCTTTTACCTCAGGAAGGGTCTTGATCCTCGTCAAACCTTCTTCGAGTTTCGGGCCGTTAAAGGCGAGTTTTTCTCTGACGTCTACGTCAGCGGTTTTATGATTAAGTCCTACAACAAAAATATTCATAGGAAGACATGAAGACCTTTTCCAAGTAATTTAATGCCGAAAAATGCGATAAGAATTGTGAGGAACCCGATTATAGACAATATTGCAGCCCTCTTGCCTCTCCATCCCGAAATAAGGCGCGCATGAAGCACGATAGCGTAAATGAGCCATGTAATAAGGGCCCAGACCTCTCGCGGGTCTCCCCTCAGGTAGCCTCCCCATGCCTTGTCCGCCCACAGGGCTCCTGTTATTATTGCGAGCGTGAGAAAGGGGAACCCGATTGTTATCAGCCTGTAATTTATTTCATCGAGGCTCTGAAGGCTCGGCAGCCGCTGGAACAATCCGCTAGGATGTTTTGATTTCAGGTATCGCTCCTGGACAAGATACATAATGCCTATGCCGAAGGCCATTGCAAATGCAGCGTTCCCGATAAATGCAAAGACCGTATGTATTCCGAACCAGTAACTCTGAAGCACAGGGCTTAACGGCTTGATCTCACGGGAGAGCATGGCGGAAGAAAGCATTAAGACGAATACAAGGGGCATTATAAATGAACCGAGAAGGCCGATCTTGTACCGCAATTCAAGTATAAGAAATAAGAGCACGGTGCACCAGGAAAAAAAAGACGTCGCCTCATGAGGGTTTGATATAGGGATGTAGCCTGCGGCAATATAGCGGTAGATAATGCTCGCGGTATGCAGTGCAAAGCCTATGACCACCAGCAGGAGCATGACCCTCGCAGTCGTTTTTGTGCCCTTGAAAAGTTCGATAATGCCTATGATCGTAGCTGCAAAATAAAAAGTCAGGGCGAGTTCGAATAAGATGGTGCCCATCAGAAACAACCGAGCTGGCAGTTGGTGATTTTTATTTTAAGCCTGTCGGCAGCCTTACCGACTGTCTTATATGAAACACCGAAGTTTTCAGCGATCATCCTTGCAATGGTGCATGGAAGCCTGCCTTCAATGGCCTTTTTTTTCACTTCCTCGTCTATCTTGTCTTTCATCTCAATAATCCATGCATGTAATTTATGCACTCATCAAACCCGGAGGCCGATGAAACAGCCACCTTGAATTTTTTCGGGCGGACAGGTAATTTTACAGAGGGTTTCTCCTCAAATAAAATTATATCTGCCATATCGAGAACTTTCATAGCGCTCTTTTTCA
>SCSY01000108.1 GCA_004298625.1 Nitrospirota bacterium
ACCGCCGAATTTATAGCTTCAATTTGATGGCTGTACCTGTTATATGAGATATCGCCCCCTATCCGTATCGGCCTTCCGATAGAAGCCGCAATCGTTAACGGAGAAAACGGTCTGTCTTCTATTAAAAAATTATACGATTCAGACAGGCTTACAGTAAAAAATTCGCCCTTTTTATCAAAAATGCGGTTAAGGAGGAAAAAGTTAACGGTTGACTGCCTTGAATAAGGCTCTGTTGAATCAAACAACGGGAGGTTCGTTTTGTCTTTATTGATCGCAGGCACTAATGTATACCCTACAGAAGGTTCGATAGCGTGGGTAAAGGAAGGGTAATCTTTCAATATCCTGCTTGCCGCCGTGATGTTATAGTCAATTGTCTTTCTCTGGACGTAATCTTTAAAGCCTCCGCTCTCATTCCTGTGCAAAGAATATGCCGTCTGCCTCAATCCGAGATTTTGCGAGATGACGACCTCGTCTCCGAATGAATGCGCCAATCTTGGATATATATCGAGGCGCTGGCCGTATACTCCCTTTTCTCTCCATAAATTCACTGCCGACGAGGCAAGAGAAAAAACTACCGGGCCTATCCTGTAAGGATTGACAACATATCCGAACTCAGGCAGCCTCTGGATTATGCCTGAGGTGCGGTTCTCCTCTTTAAGGTCAACAAGGTATCGGGACATAAGATAGAGGCGAGAATTATCCATCGGCAGGGACACTTCTCCTGTTGATTCAAGAAATCTTCTGATCCTCTCATAGCGATGCCTGCTGTATTCCCTGTAATAACTTTTCCCGCTCAAGAGGTTCAGGTTCGTATATAGCGAAAGACCATGCTTCGGCCTTTTTTCATGCTGGGAGCGAAACTCATAAAAATTCCTGCCCAATGTTTTATCATGGATGTGGTAAAGCCAGTGCGTGCCGCCGATATTGCCTAAATCCACATACCTGTATTCAATCCCTTTTCCAAACCCTCTTTTGCTATACCAGTCCAGGACAAATGTTGCGTCTTTCTCCTCGGAGATGGCCCAGAAAAAGGGTTGCCTGTAATAAAATTTCTTTGTTTTGGAATAGCCGAATACAGGCGTGAGAAATCCCGTCTTTCTCTCTGTAAGGGCAGGCGCCCATAGATAGGGTGTATATAAAACAGGAACCCCTTTTATATTAAAGGTCGCATTCTTTGCCTTAATCCTGTCCCCGATAATTAGATCAACTTCTTTTCCCCCGAAGCACCATTCAGGAGGAGCTGCGTCACACGACGTCATAGAGGCTTTTGTAAGAAAATATTCATTTTCTCCTCTCTTTTCTATCTCTGCGCCCGAGATATGAAGGTTATCGCGCTTCGAAAATATCTCTGCGTTATAAAATGTCCCTGTCTTTGCATCGAGATTGTATTCAGCCCTTTCTGCCTTGACGTAAATCTTTTGGTCGTCATATCTTACGTCTCCCTCGGCAAAGACCTTAGAGGTCTTTTCGTCATACTTCATCTCAACAGCCTCTATTGTAGTGCCCTCCTGCAGGACCTTCACAGAACCCCTGGCAGTATACATTGAAGTTTCCTTCTCGTGCTCCAGGGTATCGGAAGTTATGACAGTCCCGGTTTCCCCGGCAAAGGCATTGTGAGTGCAAGGTGTAAAGTGTAAAGTGCAAAGTGTAAAAAGAACAACCTTTAATATGAAGCATAACTTCCGGCTATTCATACCGTTTCTCTCAGCCTCGACAGGACGCCTTTTCCCCCAAGCGCTTCCACCGCCTCGCCTATTGTATAGAATGAACCGGTGATTAAGATTAAGGGTTTAGGATTTAGGGTTTGGGGATTGGTTCGACTAACCCCTAATCCCAAATCCCTAATCTCTGCTTTTGCAATTGCCATTTCGATAGCATCCTTCACTGTCCCCGTAATATGCGTGTTTGTAAAGCCGAGAGCTGCCGCATGCCTTGCCAGTATCTCCGGCTGCGCTGCCCTTTCATAGGCCGGAGCCGTAAATATAATCTCGGAAGCCAGGGGCAGCAACGGAGACATTATCCCCTTTATATCCTTGTCTGACATTATTGCCATAACCAGAATTATTCCGGGGTAGGCCTTCAAAAAATTCTTCCTGAGAGAATCAGCCAGAACCACCGACGCAGAAGGATTATGCGCCCCGTCGATCACTATCGGAGGATTGTCCGAAATGAACTCGAGCCTGCCCGGCCATCTTATGTTTTCAAGTCCTGCCTTAACCGCAGCAGGCGTCAGCCTCGATGCATAATACGCCGCTCTCTTAATCAGGACCTCCGATGTCTTCAAGGCCAGAGACGCATTTAATATCTGATGCCGGCCTGCAAGGGGTATACTGATGCCTTTAAGTTTGCAGTCGCCAAAATAATCAAAGACGCTGCCGCTTATATCTTCACTCTTTGCCTCAACTGAAAAGTCCCTGCCGTATACAAAAAGATCGGAACCCTTTTCACGCGCTTTTTTTTCGATGATATCCATTACAGTAGGTTCCTGTAATGCCGTAACAACGGGAATCACCTGCTTTATTATCCCTGCCTTTTCTCCTGCAATTGCGGAGATTGTATCGCCGAGGAATTCTTTATGGTCATGACTTATGCCTGTTATAACCGAAACCTCCGGGACAAGGACATTTGTCGCATCAAGCCTTCCGCCCATGCCTGTTTCAACCACCGCAAGGTCAACATTTTTCCTTTTGAAATAAAGAAACCCCATCACAGTCACAACCTCAAAAAAAGTAGGGGAAAAGTCTTCCATCGTTGACGCTGCCTCCCGTATTTCATCTGCCAGTTCAACGACTTCATTTTCCGTAATCTCTTCGTTATTAATCCTTATCCTTTCCGTAAAACTCACGAGATGAGGAGATGTAAATAATCCGACCTTAAATCCTGCAGATCGCAAGATAGACGCCGTCATTGCCGATGTCGAACCTTTTCCATTAGTGCCCGCAACATGAATGGATGGAAAATCGTTTTGCGGATTGCCGAAACACGAAAGGAGTCTCACGGTGTTTTCAAGCCCGAGCTT
>SCSY01000109.1 GCA_004298625.1 Nitrospirota bacterium
GGCCAATAAACAAGACCTTGAAACTCTAAAAAAATCCCTCATGCAGGTATTATTAACCGGCAGGGTTAGGGTAAAATTGCACTAACATGGCAAAGCCGATTTTTAACGAAGATTACCTTTCTGAAAAGCCAGCCATAGAGCAGTTAAAAAGACTCGGATATGCTTATATCAATGGTGATGATTTAGACCCTGAGTTGAAGGAAAAATGCGAGCGTACAAGCAGGCGAGAGGTTGTCCTTGTATCAAGGCTTAAGAAGAAGCTCAAAGACATAAACAAAGACGTGACAGAGCAAACCATTCAAAAAGCTGTCAGACGTGTCACTCATATTCAGGCAGAAGGGCTTATCGAGGCCAACCATAAATTTCATAAAGACCTTATTGCGGGAATTTCCATTGATCAGGATACCGAAGGGAAAAGGCAGAAGAAGACTATCAAGTTTATTGATTTTGAGAATCCCGAAAAGAACGAGTTTCTTGTCGTCAATCAGTTCTGGGTAAAAGGCCCCTCTGAAACAGACAGACCTGACATTATCATCTTCATAAACGGTATTCCATTGGTTGTAATTGAATGCAAAAGCCCTGTTGCAAAACAGACCGGCTTGAGCAAGGCTATGACCCAGCTTATCCGTTATCAGAATGAAATCCCTCAGTTGTTCCATACAAACCAGATTCTTCTTGGAGTGAATCTTTTTTGTGCAAAATACGGCTCTATCGGCGCAGAGCCTGAACAATTTCACGAATGGAAAGATAAGAATGGAGGGAAGCTCCCGAATATGGCTGAACATTCGAGCATAAAAGAGATGCTTGAAAGCGGGCTTATCAAAAAAGAAGACTTGTCTGATAAACCGACTGCGCAGGAAATTCTGATAGCCGGAGTTCTGAATAAAAAGAACCTTCTCGACATCATCAGGAACTTTATTGTCTACGAATATGACAAGGGGAAGATAATTAAGAAGATCTGCAGGTATCAGCAGTTCAGGGCTGTAAATAAAATCCTGAAACGTGTGACTGAAGAGGACGATAAACGCGGCATTGTCTGGCACTGGCAGGGCTCAGGCAAGTCCCTCACTATGCTGTTTGCAGCTGTCAAATTGAGACGCGAGGAGACTAAACTCAAAAACCCGACGATTATTGTTGTTACGGACCGCATTGACCTTGATGAGCAGATCAGCAAAACCTTCAGGAACTGCAATTTCCCGAACCCTGTACAAATCAAGGAAAAAGGCGGCACACACAAAAAACTCTATGAACTGCTCAGCCATAATGTGGGGCAGACAATTTTAACTACGGTCTTTCTTTTCAGAAAGGAATCCAAAGAGCCTGTGTCTGCATCAGAAAATATCATTGTAATGACGGATGAGGCACACAGAAGCCAGTATGGGTTTTATGCTCTGAATATGAGGAATGCGCTTCCAAACGCCTCGTTCTTTGCATTTACGGGAACGCCGCTTGATAAAAGAGATAGGAATACCTACCGCCATTTCAGCCCGACAGGTGAGAAATATCTTGATGCCTATACAATCAAAAATGCTGAAGAAGATGGGGAGATAGTATCTGTTAAATATGCAAGCAGAATGGCCCAATTGCAGGTTGTCGGGAAATCCCTCGACCAGCTCTTTGAAGAACTCTTCCATGACAAGACACAGGAAGAAAAGGCAAGACTTAAGAAAAAATATGCAACTCTTGACACACTTGTCAAAGCAGACAGGCGCATAGCGAGGATAGCAAGGGATATAGTTGAGCATTATACAGAGCATATACGGCTTAATGGTTTTAAGGCGCAGATAGTTGCTCCTGACAGAGAGGGAGCAGTAATGTATAAAAATGAGCTCGACAAACTCATTGATCCCGAACGCTCGGTTCTTGTTATGACTGTTAATAATGACGACTCCAGAGAATGGAAGGAAAAATACAAGCTCACGCCTGCGAAAGAGAAAAACATAAAAGAGGATTTTATTGATCCGAAGAATTCACTTCAGTTTCTGATTGTATGCGATAAACTCCTGACCGGTTTCGATGCTCCTGTGGAACAGGTGATGTACCTCGACCAGAGGTTAAGGGAGCATACCCTGTTGCAGGCAATTGCCAGGACGAACCGCACATTCCCGAGAAAGAATTTCGGCCTCGTTGTAGATTATGCAGGCGTTGGCAAAGAGCTTGCCGAAGCTCTTGTAATGTTTGACAAAGAAGACCTTGAAGGAATCTTTGGGACAGAGGATGTCAAGAAAGAATCAGCCAATCTTGCCTACTGGCACAAAGAGACAATGAAATACTTTGAAAAGGTGAACCGCTCAGGCGCTAAACCCGAAGGAATATTACAGAGATGCATGGAGATTCTTGAGCCTGAGGATGTAAGGGCGCATTTTGATATGGCATTCCGTGAATTTGTAAGAAGCATGGATTTCCTGATGCCTGATCCTCTGGTCAATCCATATGTGAAAGACTTTAAATTCCTTGGAGCAATACGAGAGGGCGC
Source organism: Nitrospirota bacterium (assembly GCA_004298625.1). GTDB lineage: Bacteria > Nitrospirota > Thermodesulfovibrionia > Thermodesulfovibrionales > UBA1546 > SCSY01. The sequence goes on from SCSY01000109.1 coordinate 2,477, forward strand.
CAAAAACCTCTATCGTGATGAACGGTTAAGCCTTGAAGAGTGCAGTAAAAAAGTAGAGTCATTGATTCATGCTCATATTGTTGATACGGGAATAGAAGAGATTCTTGAGCCCATAAATATCACTGCGCCTGATTTCAAAGAAAAGCTTGAAGTCAAAGGCAGTGCGCGTGCAAAGGCGAGTCATGTTGAATACGCAATAAGGGAGACTGTTGAAGAAAAGATTGCAGAGGACCCTGTCTTCTATGGTTCTCTCAAAGAGCAGCTTGAAAGCCTTATAGCGGAAAGCAAGAAAGAGAGAAGAGATGAGGCTGAATATCTTAAGAATCTTCTTGAAATCAAAGAGCAGGAAAAAAGAAGAGAATCTCACGCCAAATCTCTTGGATTTAATGATACGAAAGAATTAGCTTTTTATGGGTTGTTCAATTCGTTCAAGGAAGACCTGTTTCATAAATCAGACAAGAAACAGGTAACTTTTACAAAAGAAATTATTCAGATAATAAAAGATAAGCGGGTCATTGACTGGATAGAGAAAGAGGATATTAAGCGCGTGATGAGAAGTCTAATAAGGAGAAAACTTAAGGCAAAGGGCTGTCCCAAGGATGAGATTGAGCCTTTAATCTACGGAATCATGTCGCTTGCAAGCAATCAACTGAAAGACATTTAATATGGAACATATAACATACGGCAACAGAAAGATAAAATTTAATATTAAACGAGGCAGGCGTAAAAAAACCGTTGCCCTGCAGATACAGCCGAATTCTACAGTCGTGGTTCTATCCCCTTATTTCCTGGATAAAGACAAGATTAAGGAGATTGTACGGAAGCGGGCGGGATGGATTATGCAGAAACAAGAGAAGATTAAAAAACTGAATGCTGAAATGCCTGTAAAGGAATTTGTAAGCGGAGAGTCTTTTCCATATTTAGGCAGAGAATATCGGCTTAAAATAATAAAAGCAAAAGATGAAAAATGCGACTCTTGCAAGCTTATGTCAGGCAGATTCTATGTAGAGATCAACAATAAATTCTCCGACAGGGCTGCATCTAAGGTTGTGAAAGAAAAGCTGCTTGAATGGTATGTCGAACGCGCAAAAGAAAAGATTATTGAGCGTACCCAAAGATATTCCAAACTGATAGGCATTGCACCCGGAAACATAATAATTCGAAATCAGGAAAAACGGTGGGGCAGCTGCTCTCATTCAGGAGCTTTAAGGTTTAACTGGAAGGTAATAATGGCGCCTCTGTCTGTGCTGGATTATGTGATTGTCCATGAACTTTGCCATCTCATTCATCGAAACCATTCTGCTGATTTCTGGCACAAAGTGAGTTCTTTCATCCCTGACTATAAAAAGAAACGAGAATGGCTGAAAGAAGGAAATATTTCTTTTAAGTAAGGTAAATACAACAAAAGTTGAGTCAGCTTATTTGAGTTGACCAATGTGCTTGAATTGTGGTAGAAATGTGTCATGAATGAAAAGCGGAATCTGCTGAAGGAACTGCCTTCAGTAGACGAGATACTCAAAAGCCCCGAGGGCGTAAAGTGGTGCGACGCCTATCCCAGGAGGTTCGTCCTCAAGGCGATAAGGGAGATAATTGATATAAGGAGAAAAGAGATAATCGAGGTCTCTTCCACCGACATATCCGTAGAGGGCATGCTAAAAGATATAGAGTCGAAGATTCAAAAGCTTTCAGCCTTAAGCCTTAAGCCTCTTATAAATGCGACAGGCATCGTTATTCACACAAACCTCGGCAGGTCTATACTCTCGGATAAGATACTCGAAAATGTAAGAAGGGTGTCGGCAAATTACTCCAACCTCGAATATAACCTCGAGGAAGGTAAAAGGGGGAAGAGATATGCCCATATAACAGGGCTTCTGAGAGAGATAACAGGAGCGGAATCAGCCCTCATAGTCAATAATAATGCGGCTGCTGTCTTCCTCAGCCTCGGCACACTCGCCAAAGGGAAAGAGGTCATTGTTTCAAGGGGCGAGCTTGTGGAAATTGGCGGCTCTTTCAGGCTTCCTGATGTGATGGCCTCAAGCGGCGCGATATTAAGGGAAGTCGGCGCAACGAACAAGACGCATCTCCATGACTATAAAAGCGCCATAAATGAGAATACGGCTTTAATCCTAAAGGTTCACCAGTCGAATTACAGGATTGAGGGTTTTACGGAAGACGTATCTATAGAAGAACTTAAAAAGCTTTCGGAGAGACATAACGTGCCCCTGATGTATGATCTCGGAAGCGGCTGCATGATAGACCTGAGGCCTTATGGGATTCACTCCGAGCCTTCCGTGCAGGAGATAGTAAAGTCCGGCGTTGATATAGTCACGTTCAGCGGGGATAAACTGCTCGGCGGCCCGCAGGGAGGAGTTATTGTAGGTATGAAAGCGCTGATAGAAAGGATGCAGAAAAACCCGCTTAC
>SCSY01000376.1 GCA_004298625.1 Nitrospirota bacterium
CTGGGCTTGCCGCCACTGCTTGCGCCCTGGCGGCATACCCGCAGGATGCGCACGGGATTATTCCGCACTCGATCCTAATCTCAGGGAGTACTGCTTGCGTATCCTGTTTCTTACCCACGGCTTCAATAGCTTGTCACAACGCCTGTACATCGAATTGACGCAAGCAGGCCACGAAGTTTCCATCGAGTTCGACATCAGCGACGCCGTGACCGAGGAAGCGGTTGCGCTCTACCGCCCCGAACTGATCATCGCCCCGTTCCTCAAGCGCGCTATCCCCGCAGCCGTATGGCGTAATCATATATGCCTGGTGGTACACCCCGGCATCAAGGGTGACCGCGGCCCCGCCGCGCTGGATTGGGCGATTATTGACGGCGAAAAGGAATGGGGCGTGACGGTGTTGCAAGCCGGCGCCGAGATGGACGCCGGCGACATCTGGGCGGAAGCGCGCTTTACCATGCGCCAGGCGAAAAAAAGCAGCCTGTACCGCTTCGAGGTCACGGAGGCCGCGACGCAGGCGGTAATGGAAGCGGTGGCTAAATTCGCGCGCGGCGGTTACGTCCCCGAACCGCTGGACTATGCCGATCCCAGCGTGCGCGGCCGGTTGCGCCCGGCGATGCGCCGACATGACCGCGCCATCCGCTGGGCGAAGGACGACACCGTCACGGTGCTGCGCAAAATCCACGCGGCGGACGGTTTCCCCGGCGTGCTCGATACGCTGTGCGGCGAGCCCGTCTACCTGTTCGACGCCCATCCCGAACCCGCGCTACGTGGCGTTCCAGGTGAACTCATCGGCCGGTGCAATGGCGCGGTGTGCCGCGCCACAGTGGATGGCGCGGTGTGGATAGGCCACCTGAAACCGGATCTGTCGTCCTTCAAGCTGCCGGCAACGCGGATGTTGGCCGGCAAGCTGGACAATATCCCGGCAATCGAAAACGGCTGGCAAGACATCCGCTACGAAGAAAAAAACCAGGTCGGCTATCTTTCTTTCGACTTCTACAACGGCGCGATGAG
>SCSY01000377.1 GCA_004298625.1 Nitrospirota bacterium
GATGTTATCTTCCGCGACGATCGGGCAATCCGCCGGCGGCATCACCACGATGCGCCCGCCGCACAAGCCCTTGCCGACGTAATCATTGCCTTCGCCGGACAATTCGAAGCTGATGCCGCCCGCCAGGAACGCGCCGAAGCTTTGCCCCGCCGTGCCGCTGAATTTCACCGTGATGGTGTCGTGCGGCAGACCGGCTTGACCATAACGCTTTGCCACCTCATGCGACAGCATGGTGCCGACGGTGCGGTTGACGTTGCGGATAATGCTGTTCAGCACCACCGGCTGTTGGGTTTCCAGTGCGTTTTTGGCCTGCGCGATAAGCTGGTTGTCCAGCGCGTTTTCCAGCCCGTGATCCTGTTCCTCGGCATGGAGTCGCGCGACGCTGCTTGGCATGTCGGGGCGATGGAATATCTTGCTGAAATCCAGCCCCTTGGCCTTCCAGTGCGCGATGCCCTGCTTTACGTCGAGCAAGTCGCTACGCCCGATCAAATCGTTGAACTTGCGGATGCCCATTTGCGCCATCAGTTCGCGCACTTCCTCGGCGAGGAAGAAGAAATAATTCACCACATGTTCCGGCTGGCCGGTGAATTTCCTGCGCAGCACCGGGTCTTGCGTCGCGACGCCGACCGGGCAGGTATTGAGATGGCACTTGCGCATCATGATGCAGCCTTCCACCACCAGCGGCGCGGTGGCGAAGCCGAATTCGTCCGCGCCGAGCAGCGCGCCGATCAGCACATCGCGCCCGGTCTTGAGTTGGCCGTCCACTTGCAGCGCAACGCGCCCGCGCAGCCGATTCAGCACTAAAGTTTGTTGAGTTTCCGCCAAGCCCAGCTCCCACGGCGTGCCGGCGTGTTTGATCGAGGACAGGGGCGAAGCGCCGGTACCGCCATCGAAACCGGCCACCACGATGTGGTCCGCCTTGGCCTTGGATACGCCCGCCGCGACCGTGCCCACGCCCACTTCGG
>SCSY01000110.1 GCA_004298625.1 Nitrospirota bacterium
AAGGAGGGTTTCTCTTGAAGACCTTTCGAGGATTATTCTTGTGTTTGTCTTTATCTTTTCAGAGATAGCATTAAATGCCTCTTTTTCAGTTTTCTTTGCATATTCCATTGCAGCCATTATAACCCCGCCCGCGTTTGCGATAAAGTCCGGTACGCAAAGAACCCCTTTTTTATGCAGGATCTCCTCTGCCTCTTTTGTGGCTGGAATGTTTGCACCTTCAAGAATAAGTTTTGCCTTAATATCATTTGCATTGTCTTTGTGAATCACATCCGGTGTCGCCGCAGGGATGAGTATCTCGCAGTCTGCAAGAAATACCTCGGCAGTGCTCTTAAGCGTGCCTTTTTTGCAGTTAATAACGCTGCCTGTCGAATCCTTTGTCTCAAGAAGACACTGAAGATCAAGGCCGTCAGGATTGTATATTGTGCCCTTAGTATCGCTTACAGCGACTATTATTGCGCCTTTGTTTAAGAGAAATCTTGCAGCTGCCTTCCCTACGCTCCCAAAACCCTGTATCGCAACCCTTGCTCCCTTAAGCTCGATGTGTGCGAAGGGGCATGAGATCTCAGCGCATTCAGCAACTCCAAAACCTGTTGCGCCGAGCTTATCGAGGGGAAGGCCGCCCATTTTTTCAGGCAGTCCAACAGCCCTTTTTGTTTCCTCATAAATCCAGCCCATGCATTGCTCATCGCTACCCATATCAGGCCCCGGAATATATTCAAGTAAATCTTTAATTTGTCTCGCAAACTCCTTAAAATATAATTCTTTTTTAACATCTTTTGGGTCGGCTATCATGCCGGCCTTGCCGCCTCCGTGAGGAAGCCCCGCGATGGAGTTTTTCAGGGTCATTGTCCTTGCAAGTCGCGCTATTTCCTCAGTAGTTACAGAGAGGGAAACTCTCACGCCTCCGATTGAGGGACCAAGGGCAGTGTTATCTATAACGACTATTGCCTTAAGGCCTGTTTTTGGAGAATAGATGTGTATGACCTTCTGCGGCCCAAGCTCATCGAATTGTATCTCGCCTAACCCGGTATTCATTATGCGCTCCTGTTGAGATGTGATTTCATCAATATTGTATAGGAGATAATGTGTGAAGTAAAGGCAGGAGATTGAATAGCGCAGCAGTATTGTATTTCGCAAAAAGAGGATGGATTGTCTTTGAGCGGTTTTATTTTGCCGATGGTCAACAACCCCTTAATCCCCTTTGCTAAGGGGAACTTTACGAGGAATAAAGAGGCAAAATTCCTCGGAGGTCGAAGACCGAGAATGAGCGAAAAGATGATCCATCCTTTACTGCGCTTATTCCACCGGTGTTACAACCGCCATCACAACGAGCTTTTCTCCCTTATCCGCCTCAAAGCCATGCGGCACCGACGGCTCGCAAAGAACGCAGGTCTTTTCATCTGCCTCGATCTTTTCGTCTCCGACAGTAAATGTGCCTTTCCCCTGAACAACATACATGAGCAGTCTTAAAGGCGCTTTATGCGGTTCGAGTTTCTGGCCTTCATTCAGGCACATGAGCGCAATGCGCATCTCAGGCTTGTCGGAGAGCATCTCCCTTGAGATTTTGTCGGGAGAAAATTTTATGAGCTTCTTGAGATCTAATGTTTCCATATAATCCTCCGTTGTAGGCATTTTTTTAATCCCATCTCCACAGCGCTATAATAAAAACAATAAGGAATATGAGCGCCAGATTCAAATAGGCTAAAAAGTAAAAGAGTTTTTCGTAGAAAGGTATTGTGGGTTTTTCCGGCGACTCGATGAGCTTCCCGGTCTGCGGCATTGAAAGAATTTTTTCCTCTCCATGCGGCGCCATTTTTAACGCATCTGTGAGGTCGTGTCCTGCAAGATGTTTCTGAAGATGCGAGCCGTTTTTCCAGAGCTTGCTTCCTGTAACGTCATAGATTATTCCCTTGTATGCGAAATATGCAGGTCTTCCTTCTTTTCCATCAAAACTGTGCAGTTCTTCTCCTGAAATATCTTTTTTTATCTCTGAGATTTCAGCCTCTCGTTTTATCCCCCATTTTCTGCGTATTTTGGGTCCGATATAGAATGTAACTATTACTGCTGTAGATGCCATTACAAGAAATAGAATAATTTTAATACTGAGGAGTATTCCAAATCTTGTAGTGTAAAACATCTTCCACGAAGGTATTCTCGAAATAGTCAAAAGCGTTCCCGTTACGGCAAGGATTGCCATAGAAATCCAGCCGAGGAACAGCTCTCCCTTCGGAAGCCCTTTGGCTGCATAGGCAGGTTTGAGAAGTATGTGGACATAGAGGATTGTGCCGAACCACGCTATGCCTATAAGCAGGTGTATGTATCTGACGACAAACCTTACTGTTTTCTGGGTCTTTGAAAGGGGTCTGTAGAGCCCCTTTATCCTCAGGTCTTCCCTGAATTCCTCCCCTTTTTTTGTGAGCGGCCCGCCTCCGATTGAATCAATATGACATTCTTTACATTCTAATCCCGTCTGCCGGGCGTAATCCGTTGTTGCAAAGGATGGAGATGGAATTAGGGACAACAGAATTAGAACTGCATAGGCCGCGCACCCAATGACGGAAATCCGGAATCCGCTCTTTTTTATCATGAAGCATCTCTACTTAATTATTCACCCCAGCTTATCGCCTGAACAGGGCAGATGTCTATCGCTTCCTGGCAGTTACATGTGCCGCATTTATCAGCGCCTATAACCCATGCCTTGTCATCTCTGAGTTCGAATACCGCGGGGCAGAGCTCGATGCATGAGCCGCAGCCGATGCATGTTTCATAATCTACAACAGGTATTTTCATAAATCCTCCTCCTAGTCGGTTTTTTCAAATTGGTCTTTTGGCGCGCCGCATACAGGACATACCCAGTTATCCGGCAGACTCTCAAAACTGGTGCCGGGTTTTATCCCGCTGTCAGGATCGCCGGCTGACGGGTCATAGACATACCCACAAATTACACATTTGTATTTTTGCATTTATTTTGTATCCTCCCCGTTTTTTCCTTGATGATACAATATCATATTTCAACTTGCAATTCCCTGCGGTCCTTGCGGGGATAGGTTATCGAGGGAGAGCCGGAAAGACTCTCCCTCGATAAGGAGTCGTTACTTTTTGCCGGAACTTTTTTCAGCCCTAAGTTTTCCAGCCTCGTCTTTTATCTTCTGCAAAGTCTCCTTCATCGGAGCCCATCCGTACCAGTGCATATAGTCGGGGTTCATATGGAATGCTCCCTGGAAGGCCCTCATCCTGTACTCAAGGAACATCACATAGAGATCCTGTTCAACTGAGCTTTTTGCCTCATAGAACTGGAGCAGATCAGGCGCAAAGGTCCAGTCAGCAGGTTTTTTAAGTACGCCGTCCCTGTAAAGTCCCTGCACCTCGCGGATCGCCTCTGCCATGATCTTGTCTACGTCCTTAACAACCATGTCTCCCGCATCGAGCTGGGCGGTTGCATAGGATTTCCCGTGGCACTGGGAACAGATGCCGATCATCTTGTCGCGCTCTTTCTGGAATTCTTCTTTTGTAAGGCGCGCTACCCTGCCTGCTTTTACGAGGTCAAGCCGAGCAGTAGGAGTGCCTTTTTCATCGAGTACTCCGAGCGCCTGCAAAATAGCCACCCGGTCGTTCATCCAGTCCTTGTCATCTTCAGGCAGACGCAAGGCGAGGAAGCCCCAGGAGGTCAGCACATTATGGTCTCCGCCGTTCATGTGGCAGGTCTGACATGTCGGGGCACGTTTGCTGCCCTTGCCTTCTATCTGCCAGATAGTACCGTGTTTTGAAGTAGACCACATCTCCCACTGGGGATGGTCGAAGCCCATATGACAGGTCTGGCAGGCCCTCGGGTCCTGGGCCTCTGATTTCTTGAAGGAATGCCGTGTATGGCATGAGTCGCACTGCGCGTGACCATAGCGGTACCCGGTCTTTTCAGCATCGGGCTGGACACCAATTTTGTGACAGCTTGAGCAACCCTTGTAGTCTCCGCCTGCGACCGCCTTGGGCTGATGGCCCATCATAGGCATGGAGCTTGAGGCTATCCACGCGAGGTTGTGCTTGCCTGCCTTGAACTGGTCAGTCTGCTTTTTGTGGCAGCCCGCGCATGTCTCAGGAGTGGGCATCTTTGCCATATTCGCATCATCCATCTTCTTATGTCCCGAGCCGTGGCATGAAGAGCAGTCAACGCCTTTCTTCGACATCTTTCCTTCAAGATGCTGCTTAACTACGCCGGGTGTTACTTTTTTGTGGCAGTCAATACAGATGCTTTTTGTTGCTGCCGCAAATGCAGTGCTGCCCAAAAATAGAACTAAAATCATAACCAACGCAAATCTTGTAAATCTCATCTTCGTCCTCCTTTTAATTGATTTATAAGAGTCATTTTATTCATTAAGAGAAATAACTTCTATGATATAAATCATAAAGAGGCGGGGACTGCCCCGCCTCTTATAAAACTTATTTGGCTGCCGGTTTGGCAGGTGTTGTTTTTGCTGCGGCCATCGCATCACTCAGCAGCTTAATGCCTTTCTGCGACGCGTCAATAGACCTCGTTAGAGAGCCCCTTGCCGCATCCGGGTTATGGAACCCGTCTGAATTCTCCGCTGTCCACCACTCCCAGTAGATATGAGCCTGATCGTGCAACTGACGCGCCTCCTTAAGGATTTCATCAGAAACGCCTGCGGCCTTTGCCTTTGCATATGAGTCAATGAGCTGTCCGAGCCAGAATTCAGCCTTTGTAAGTTTTCCTCTGATGTAATTCTGAATGGCGTCTATCTGATATTCGGCCTCTTTTTCCGACCAGTAAGGATGGCATTTTACGCAGGTATCCTTTTTCATGTATCTGGCGCTCTTCTGGCCGTGCCATGTGTATGTCTTTCCGGCCTTCTTCATTTTCGGCATATGGCAGTCCTTGCATTCAACTCCTGCGCGCTCGTGTTTGCTTCCCCAGAATGTTTCTGTTTCAGGGTGCTGAAGTTTTGCGATGGACGCCCCTGTCACTGCATGCTTGAAGTCCCTGAATTTGGCCTCATCCATCTTCGCCTTATAATCGAAGACATTCACCCATGGGAAGAAGTTTGTCCGCCTGTCTCCCATTCCCACAGCCTCGCCTGTTTCAGGGTTATGGCCGGGGTTGCAGTTATATTCCACATGACACTGCGCGCACATGAGGTTTGAATCAGGCTTGCTGAGGATCCCGATAGCCCTGAAATCCCTGAACATTACCTTTTTCATTGTTATCTTCTTGCTCTTTTCCTTGTCGTAAGGATATGTCCCTCCCTCTTTGTCAACGACCGCCTCGATAAGCCCGTCCCTTACAACACGCGGCTGGGCCGAGTGGGGGTCATGGCATGCGAAGCAGTTAATCGGATGTTTGAGGTCTCTTGCGAGGTCAACCACCTTAGAAGTTCTGTCCCATTTGGCCTTTGGATTTTTGTCGCCCATATACGCCCATTTGAGAATATTATCCTGTGTCTTGCACTGAAGGCATACGGAATTGGCTGCTGTCGCGCTCTGGGGAATAAATGCCTTTTGATCCGATGTGGCGGGCTCTGCGTCCTTGAGGACATCCCATGCGGATTTTTCAGCCCCCTTGCCGTCGCTTATCTTTGTCCAGTTCGTTAACTGGAATCTTCCGCCATATCCCCTGTCAACAATAAGATGGTCAACGAGCATGAAGACATGGCTCCTCGGCTCGTCATGCTCTTTTGTGAACCCATGAGGCGCCATGAGCTTATCAAAGAGAGGCGACCTGCTCTTGAATGTGGCCTTTTCGACCTTTGCCCTGGATTCGAGGTTGACGGCTGTAAAAGATTGGTATTGTTCCCTATGGCACTTTCCGCAAGCGGCGTGTTCCATCCTTGTAACAGGTTTCATGGAAGAGTCTTTCAGGTGTTTATCGAGAGCCTCGTGACAGTTTGAGCAGTTTACCTTTGAATGTTTTCCCTTGATGTGAAAGTCTTTAATGTCTCCATGGCAGCCATAGCATGTAGCTACATTTGCCGGTTTCTCCATCACCGGTTTCACGGCATCAGCATTTGTATAATAGACGCCTGCCAACAGAGCTACTGCGAAGATCGCAGTTAAGACTATGTGAGCTTTCCTGTTCATCAAATCCTCCTTTTCTTTAGAACGGCTAATAAAAAATTTCAGGGATTTTGCTTTAAATCGGGCAAGTCTTTTCTCTCACCCCCTTTATAGATAGAATCTTAGCAGAGGAGATGGAAATGTCAAGCGATAATTTTAGGTTTTCCAGCTTTGGGAACATGATGGTTATATGGTATAGAGATGTGTTGACTGGAAATATGATCTAGATCATATTTCCAGTCAATTTTGCAGGTGAAAAATTTCAGTGAGCGCCATGTATGAGCACAGGGAGACACCTTACGCATACAAGCTTTTCTTTTCCCTCATGGACGCATTTAAGATAGACCACGTCTTTATCTGTCTTTCCGCAGACAAAACATTTAGTTTCCATATTATTCCTCCAAAGAGTTTAATTCTTCTAAGATCGTGTTAGGGTCAACATTATGCATCATCGCGCCGAAGGATAGAGACTCCACCTTCATGCCGGGACATGTGAAGCAGCCGTTGCCGAAGTATTTCTCTATCACCTTTGATGCAGCAGGGCTGTGTTTTACTATATCGCCTATAAACGAGTCTTTTGTGAAGATTGTTTTTGTCGCTGTCATTTTAGCCTCCTTTTAATTTAGCTCTTAATTGTTATATCTATAGTTTAATCATAAGTTATGTAAAAGTTTATGACTTATGTCATATGTCTTCATTTTTATTCTACCACGTTATTTTCACTGAGGACATCACCTTTAACCCCGATTACGGTTTCATATAAAGGTATGTCTTTCCCTGCTCTTTTTATCGCTTCCCTAAGAACAACCGTCATGCCGCCGCAGCACGGGACCTCCATTCTCAGGCACGTCACGCTTTTAACAGGGATGTTGCTGAATATCTCCGTGAACTTTTCAATATAGACCTGTGCATTGTCAAGCTTGGGGCAGCCTATCAGGAGTTTCTTGTCCTTGAGGAATTTTTCCTGAAAGCCCTGTGCTGCAAATGCCGTGCAGTCTGCGGCTACAAGCACGTCCGCATTGTTCAGAAATGGGATGACCGTCCCCATTAATTTAATCTGTATCGGCCAGTGCGAAAGCCTGTAGTCTTTTTTCTCTTCATTTTCCCTTGCCAGTTCTCCTATGCAGGAGCATGACGGGCATCCTTCGATTACATTTGTCTTCATTTCAAATCTCCTTTCTTAAGGTTCTTGATTATAGATTACACCTATTTAAGGATGTGTTCTATGATGTATGTCATATGACGGGGAAAAAGGCTATAAACGCGGAGGGACAATCTTCTCGCTCATTCTCGCTGCGCTCCGAGGATTTTGCCTCGTTATTTTTACAATATTTACTGTAAGACTATCGGCAAAATAAGCCGCTCAAAGACAGTATCTCCGCATTTATCAGCGTCTATTTAGGTTGTTTTATGACTTTAATCATAGCAATAAAATTTCGCGGTGATATAATTATAATATAAAAAATTTCAGGAGGGATTTATGGACAGATTCGTGAAGAACTTTATTCTGATGAGCATTGTGTATCTTGCAATCGCGTCGGTACTCGGTATTTTTATGATAGGCAGGCCGTCTCTTTATTCGCTGAAATTTGTGCATTCCCACCTTATGCTTCTGGGATGGGTTTCTATGATGATATACGGTGTGGGCTATCATATACTCCCGAAGTTTGCCGGAAAATTTTTGAAAAGCAAGGCGATGGGAGAAATACAGTTCTGGCTTGCAAACATCGGGCTTGTCGGAATGCTCGGATTTTATACGCTTGGAATATATGATCCATCTGGTTTATACAACAGCCTGACAATAGCATTCGGGATTATAGAGGCAATTTCAATATTCCTGTTTTTCTACAACATGATCGCAACTCTGTATGCAAAGGATGCGGCGTAAAGCGATATTGTCATTCCTGCTCCGTATATTCCCCCTTTGGAAAAGGGGGATGAAGGGGGATTTTAAAATAATGAATTCATAAAATCTCCCCTAACCCCTCTTTGCCAAAGAGGGGTATTTTCTGGACAATGACAAACAGCACATTTAGCCGCAGAGAGATTTCAGCTTATCAGGATTTTTTATAAGTATTCTCCCTGCCTTCTCCGCGACAATTCCCATTTTTTTAAACTTCGACATAGTCCTTATGGATGTCTCGACAGTTGTGCCCACCATCTCCGCAATATCCTGTTTTGTGAGTTTCATGTCAATGGCGATAGCTCCATCTGTTTTAATCCCGGTTTTATCAGCGAGTTTTATGAGCAATGAGGCTATTCTAGATTCTACCTTTTCAACGGCAATGTTTTTCAGCATTTCATGAGAGCCTTTTATCCTGTCTCCTATGTTCATCGCCATGCAATACATGAGATTTGGAAATCTATCCAGCACGCGCATAAGATTGCTTCTTGATATTTTCAGGACTTCCGAGTCTTCCATCGCAATTGCGTTTGCAGGGTAGGGGAACCCGCGCATTACGGCAACGCCCCCAAAAAAGTCGAAAGGCGAGATAATCTCAAGAATAATCTCTCTCCCGCCCTGGGAAAGTTTTGTAATCTTCACCTTGCCTTTTGTGACTATGTAAAGCCAGTCTGAAGGGTCTCCTTCGGAGAATATTGCCTCTTTTTTCCTGAACCTTGAGGGAAGGAGATAGGGTCTTACCTCTTCCGCGTCGGAAGCGTTTAAGGCGCCGAATACAGGAATCTTTTTCAGGTCAACCATGCATTAGGATAATCAAAATCCGCATTGAAGGCAAGGCTTT
>SCSY01000111.1 GCA_004298625.1 Nitrospirota bacterium
ACAAGGCTGCGCAGGCCATTATACTCTTCCCAGCCTTCCATGCGTTTTACCGCGCTCCTGCCTTCCTCAAGCCCTTTCATGAGAGCAGGCAGGCCATTGCCAAAGGGAGAAACCACACCGACTCCTGTTATTACAACACGGTTTAATGACATAGCGCCCTACCCAGCAGTTTGCCGAATTGTTCTTTGCCCACAACAGCGCGGCCGACAATCATGGATGACATCATGGCGCCGATAATACCCGGCAACAGCGCGCTCTGGCCTGCTGCGTACAGATTATGCAGCGGAAGCTTCCCGATGAGATTATACTGTCCCATCTTCTGTTTTATACCGTAAGCGCTTCCATCAGGGCTGTTCAGGTAATCCCGTGTAGTGAGCAGAGAGCCGGCATCCACGAAATCCAGCCTTTCGCGGTATGCGGGGAAAACGCTGAAGATGTGTTCTTTGATCGCCTCAATACGCGCCTTCTTGTACTCGATGTACTCCTGTGGCCGCTGCCCCCTGTGGGAACTGCTCCACGCGGAGACATGCTCTGGAAATGACGGTTCAAGAATGCAGATCCCTTTTCCCGAACTGCTCTCAGCCTGGTAAGGCGGCTTGATGATGACCAGCGCCTGCCTTCCGTTGTAATGCGGATCCAGCAGCTTATTTACATCATCGTCCGGGAAGAGAGAAACGATTGTTTCGCCGGGATAGGGGTCTTCGTCGCTGTTTAACGCTGCGAAAACCGAAAAGAACCCTGCCGATGATTCAAAGGATGATATGCGGTCCACGAAAGCCTTGCTTAAATACTTTTGCGGCAGGCAGTTCACAATCTCTTTGGGGTGGATCGTAAACACACAAGTATCTGCAACAACCTCCTCACCTGTATTCAGGATGAAGCGGCCTACCTTGCCGTCATTGATATCAGCCAGTTCCGTGATCACGGCGCCGCACCGGATATCCACGCCATACTCTTTAAATTTTCGTTCAAAGGCTTTAATAAAGGCATCCCCGCCTCCTTTAACACAGGCGATGGATTCATAGAAGCTCAAACACATCCTGCTGTGATTGGCAAAGGACATCTCATCGGGCCGAACCCCGTAACACATTGCGTAACCTGACAGCAATCCACGCAGCAGGGTATTTGAGGTCAGGCCCTTCAGTACCTCATCCAGGGTCACGTAATCCTCATCCAGGCTGGGAGGGGCAATCGTATTTGCGTGGAGGTTGAGGGAAGGCGTCCTGCTGCAAACGGACTTTACCTTATCGAAATACCGCTCAATGGCGCCTGCTTCAGACGGGAAATACTCCCCGAATTTTTTTTTTATATTTTCTATCCCGATGGGATGCTCGAACCTTCTGCCGTGCGATTCGAAGATGAACTGGTTCTCAGACGGATCCGAAAGGAATACCGGCTCGATAGAATCGCGGATATCGAGGATCGACAGGATATCCGCGAGTATACCCCCCGAATGAAGGCCGCCCGTGAAATGGAACCCGGTATCGAACGGGATGCCTCTCTTTGAGAACCGCGCAAGGGAGCCTCCGATGTGAGGGCCCTTTTCGAGCAGCAGCACGCTATGCCCGTTCATTGAGAGCAACAGGGACATGGTCATGCCGCTGATGCCGCTGCCGACAACTATATCGTCATATTTTTTCATAGTAATTTAAATTCAGAAGATACGACCATAGAGGCCAAAATTCTAAATTGCCAGTCCCCCATTAATACCGATAACCTGTCCATGTATATACATGTTTTCTTCAGTGCATAAAAAATTAACTACTGATGCAACATCTTCGGGTCTTCCCAACCTGTTAACAGGTATAAGGTTCAACACCTGCTCTTTAGGAAGCCCCTCTGTCATGTCTGTCTCGATAAACCCCGGAGCGACTACATTCACGAGTATATTTTTTTTGCCCACTTCACGGGCTAACGCCTTGGCAGCTCCGATCAATCCTGCCTTGGAAGCCGAATAGTTGACCTGGCCTGCCTGGCCTATCTGTCCCGATGCAGACGAGACGGCAACAATGCGCCCTTTTTTTTCCTTCAGCATGGAAAATAATATTGTACGGGTCACGTTGAAGAATCCGTCAAGATTCGTAGAAAGCACGGTGTCCCATTCGTTTTTTGTCATCCACATAAGCAAGTTGTCTCTGGAAACGCCTGAATTATAGACCAGTACATCGGGAGAAAAATCCTCAACCCTTTTCCCAAGGGCAGCCTCTGTCTCCTCGTAGCTTGAAACATCAAAGGAAATTAAATCACAGGCAGACCCGATTTTTTCTATTTCTGTTTTTACCTTCCCGGCAGCCTCGTGATTGCTTTTATATGTTAACCATATATCAAAGCCGGAGCGGGCCAGACTTAAGGCTATGGCGCGTCCTATCCCACGGCTCCCCCCGATTATTAATGCAACTTTTTTCGTCTTATCTTTCATGGAATTCTTTAAGAGATTGGTCTGTTATTATAGATAATTTTGCCTGCTTTTTTCAAGGCATTTGACTGTGTTAAGAGAGGCGCGGCAATATTCAGGCAGCAGGCTTTTATCCGGCATTGCCTGCTTTTTACTGAAGAACAGTAAAAGTCAGAACCTGTAACCCAACCCTGTCTTTTCCTTCAACTTCATATTTTCGAGGACCGAAATCCCTATGTCTATATGTGAAGCGGTATATTTCTCAAATATGGTTTTCGCGCTTCTTGCTGTTTTTATGCCGTCCCTTTTGAGCGGCAGGTCTGATATAAGCATGAGAGCGCCTATCGGCACATACCTGGCAAAACCAACAGTAAACAGCGTTGCGCACTCCATGTCAATGGCCTGTGCCCTCTCTTCAGCCAGGGTCTTTTTAAAGGCCTCGTTAAATTCCCAGAAGCGGACATTTGTCGTATGAATAACGCCGGTATAATACTTCAACTTCCTGCGCTCCAGTTCCTCGCAGACAAACCGCTGAATGACAAAAGAGCTTAAGGAAGGGCTTTGCACAGGCATGTATGCATTGGAAGTCCCCTCTTCCCTGATTGCCGCCACAGGGTTGAAAAAATCTCCTGTCTTGTATTCTTCCCTTAAGCCGCCGCACATTCCCAGCATCAGCACGGCCCGAGGTTTTATGAAGGACAGCAGCTCCACGATCAGCGCTGCAGTGGGCGAGCCGACGCTGTAATCAATAATCGATATTTTTTCCTTTTTTGCGTGGCAGGCCCTCATAACAGAACCCTGCCGCACCGGATTCTTGAACTGCCTGCTGAAGATATCCACATACATCTTGAAATTTGTCAGGAGGATGTAGGGCTGGAATTCAGATGCCGAGCTTCCGGTATAACGCTCCAGGGTGCTTATGCCGACGCGGTCTTTTGAGAATTGATTGATCTGTTCCAGCGCATCTTTTGTGAGTTTTGGTTTTTCCATGGGTTACCTCTGTTTTTTCAAAATATCTTCTGCTGTAAAAAAAGATACCTTGCCTTTGCGCTCCCTTGCCTCAAATTTTTTTATCTCATTCAAATCCGCGACATTTTCATATAGCTCAAGCAAGGATTTTTTAACTAACGCAGATTTATCCTCATGAAAATGCTCGGCCAGCTTTTTTAGAACCTTTTCTTCATCTTTATTCAATCTAATGGATATTACTCCCATTTATCATATACCTCCTCTCTTTTGGCAATTGATATAACGCAATAGTTGTTGTTCTCAATATAGAATATGGCCCTATATTTTCCTTTTCTAACACGGTAGTATGTCCTCTTTTCGGATGTCTTTAATCTTTTAACGTCAAAAAGGCTGAGATCATGCGTCGTATCTAAAGCAATAAAAACGTTATTAAATCTTTCAAAAACATCTTTTGGCAAAGAACCTTTGGCAACTGACTTTTTAACGTTATCTTCATAGACAACCATGATATATGTTTACAATGTATTACAGTATTTGTCAAGATGTATCACAGTGGAATTTTTTAGCAATAACGCAAAGGTCAGCGGGAGCCGGCTTTTATCGGCGATCCGCTGCACTGCCTCGTTCGCCAATCTCCTTGCTATCGGTTTCGCTGGTTCCCACTGCCGATTCCGCGGGCTTTGGCATGATACTGAAAAATGCTTCTGCACGCTCAACGAACGCTTCGGCATCGCAATCGAAAACCTCACCTCCGATGCGGCGGCAGTCTCCCCTCGTGATACTTGCTTTCGCGGCCTCTTCCCATGTGCGCTTGCATGGCCAAGACCTAATAAGCTTCAGTGTCGGAGCGCTCGTGCGGTGATCAGATAAGCGCACGCCCAAGTTGTCGGTGTATCCGATCTTTAGCCGATCAGGAAGGTCGTCGGGGTGTAACTGAATGATGTAGAAGTAGCCGAAGTCCCTATGCTTCGCGCTCTCGTTGTCAGGCGCAAGAATGGGCACGCGAGGT
>SCSY01000112.1 GCA_004298625.1 Nitrospirota bacterium
CTCAAAGTCCTGATACGCCTTCGGGATAAGACTGCCCTTGTATAACTCCATGAGCCTTTCCGACGACACAACCATCGAATAACCCTCTTTTATGCCGGATGAAAGCATGAACCTTGTTGCATCAAGCTCATGTTTTGCCTCTGACAACTGTGATTCCGCCTCGAGGACAGCCATCTTCTGTTTTGACCTGTAAAATATCGGAATGTTTATTGTTGTCGTAAGGCTCCACATATCCTCAAACTCTCCCCTCCTTTTAAAGACACTGCCCGCAAGGGTGAAATCAGGATAGTATTCTTTTTCAGCCATCCTTACCTTTGCCTCTGCTCCCGCTATCATTTTTTCCCTTGATTTTACCTGCGGAGAATTTTCATGAGCCATTTTAATAATATCGTCCATGCTCTTTTTGTATGAGGTATAAACAGGCTCGAGCGGCCTTCCGAGCGGAGAGTTCACATCACGGCCCACTGTCGCATTAAGCATTGCCTCTGTAAATTGCAGCCTCTGCCTGAGTATCTCCTCCTTTTCCATAAGCATATATTTTTCTGCCTGCGCCATTATCACTTCCTGCTGGGGCGCCATCCCTGACGAATACCTCGCAAGGGCGGCATCCTCTATCCTCTCAAAAAGCGCCTTCTTTTCTCCTACGAGGTCTAAAGTCTTATAGATTAGAAAAAGGTCATAGTAAAGCTCCCTAACCCTCGCAATCAGCGCAAGCCTGACATAGTCATGCTGGGCCTTAAGCCCTTCGGAATCCTTTGCAGCCATCTCCCCTTTTATCGAGCGTTTGCCGGGAAACGGGAACTGCTGGGATGCGGAAAACATCCACTGCGCTCCCTGCATCTCGCCGTATGTATACCTGTTCCATCCCTCGTTCTGGTATCCGAACATGAACATCGGATCCGGAAGGCTTTCAACCTGAGGTATCTTATATTTTGAGGTCTCGACCTTTAATCCCGATATTATGAGGTCATGATTGTTTTTAAGCGCCTCGTCTATCAAATCCTGAAGCCGCAGTTCATCAGCATATACGGCAGAAGACAAAAGACAGAAGACAGAAGACAGAAGACAGAAGATTAAAGTTTTCACCTTCTGACTTCTGTATCCTGAATTCCGCATTCTTTTCTTAATGCGCATCCACATTGAATTTCACTGTTGTTGTCTTTCCGCCACGGGTTATCTTAACGGCAATATTCCACGCACCTGACATAGAGAGGTTCATAATTGCCTTATACTCGTATCCTTTAAGCTCTGTGTCTGTCTTATAATTCATCGCAGGCATTCCCGGCATTGCAGGCATGGAGTATTCGACCTTCACCTTTGCGTCTGTCACATATTTTCCTGACGCATCCTTGATCTCGATCTCGATATTGTTGTCTCCGACAACAGGCGGGTTTTTGTCTATCTTTATCTCGACATCATAGTCCCCAGCCTTCTTCTTTACCTCATAATCTTTTGCATAAGCAACCCCTGCGATTAGTAACAATACCAACCCTATCACTGCCAATCTTTTCATTTTCTTCCTCCTTTTTTAAGTGTCTGTGCCAGTGAACAGTGTCAGTATTTCTTAAACAGACACTGACACTAATAACTGACACTATCTTTTAAATTCCTTTTCGACCATCTCCTTAATCTTTTTTACAGGATAGCCTTTTTTGTAAAGCTCGGAAGCCCGAAGGGCCTCCCCAAGACAAATATCTCATATCGCGGCATGATTATCAACATAGCAGCTCAAGAGACTTTTGTGCTTGAATGCAGGCGACTCCTCGCAGTAACAGAAACAGTAGATGCTGTCCAGAACCCATGGAATCTCTTTCGCAACCTGATATGCCTTTTTTACTCGGGCATCCTTGTAAACCGAGGGGTCCACTGTCGCCCTTGTCTCTCCTTTTCTCAAGGACTCGTCTTTGACAACCTTCTGCGCCATTGCCTGATTTACGAGCAGCAGCGAGAGCGCAATTAATATTGCCGACACCTTTGTTCTCATGCTTCACCTCCCTTTAAGGTATTAAGATAGCAGAAGATTATGAAGATTTCTTGAAGATTTTAAAAAAAATTGAGAGGGAACCAAGTTTAGGGGAAACGGCTGTTACCAGCCGTTTCCCGGTGTTTTGTTATTTTTCCATAATTGATATCAACTCGACCTCAAAGATGAGAACTGCGTTGGGGCCGATGGCATTTCCCGCTCCGCGTTCGCCATATGCGAGGGCCGCGGGGATAAACAGCTCCCACTTCGCGCCTTCTTTCATCAACTGGAGGGCTTCGGTCCAGCCGACAATCACGCTGCCGACTTGAAAATTAGCCGCCTCTCCGCGCTTATAAGAACTGTCAAACTCAGTTCCGTCAATCAATGTGCCCCGGTAATTTACCGTCACGGTATCCGTTGCCTTCGGGGTCTTGCCGCTGCCTTCTTTTATAACCTTATACTGCAGGCCGCTCGGCAGGGTTGCCACTCGCTCTTTTTTCTTGTTCCCGGCAAGGAAAGCCTCGCCCTCTTTTTTGTTTTTTTCTCCAAGCCCCTTTGAACGCTCAAGCTGCTTTGCTACCATTTCCTGCTGAAAAGTCATCATGATATCGCGGATTTCTTTTTCCGTCATCAGGGGTGTGCCGCCGCTAAGTGCATCATTCAGCCCCTTCGCAAAGGCCTCAGGATTAATATCGATAGACTGCTTTTTCATATTGTTGCCTATATCAAGCCCGATGCTGTAACTCACCTTATCCTTTTGAGTCTTAAGCTCTAACTTTTCAGAAGCGGCAACAATGCCTGCAAGAAATACTGCACACAAAACCGTCACGAAACGCAATTTCATATTGTCTCCTTTTCCGGAAATATTTTTATGCCTGACTTTCTGTATAACTTTAAACTAAAAAATTTCATTATGCAATTATTTTATGTTATTTTATGTCCGGCTGAATTTTAAAGCTTATCCTAAAAAAAGTGCCTTCGCCCACTTTGCTTTTCACCTCAATCCTGCCTCCCATCACATCAACAAGTTCTTTTACTATCGCAAGTCCAAGCCCTAATCCCCCTTCATCCCCCTTTAGCAAAGGGGGAGCAGAGGGGGTTATAGTTTCACCCCTGTAGAAGCGGTTAAATATAAGCGGCAGTTCATTTTCAGACACACCCTTTCCGGAATCTTTTATATCTATGAAGAAGGTCTTGCCGTCAGCGCCATTTTCGATCGAGACTCCGCCTTTTTCAGTAAATTTAAGTGAATTTAATAACAGGTTTCGCATTATTCTTTCAAGTTTTTCAGCATCCGTAAAAACTATGAGGTCTTTAACTCCCGATACTTTTATATCAAGACCTTTTTCCCTGAATGCCGGCAGCATATCATTGTATATTCCTTCCAGAAACTCCCTAAGATTAATCTCTGTTATATCTCCCTTCTCAAAAAAACTTGCCTCTGCAGCAGTAACGTCCTCAATCCCCTTTACAAGCTTTATGAGTTTATCTATCTCATTTTTTATATTTTCTAATCCCCTCCCCCTGTCTATAACTCCGTCTGCTATTGCCTCCGCATGAGTCTTGAGTATGGTAAGGGGAGTCCTTAGCTCATGGGCAATATTCGAAAAGAGGCGCTTCCTGAGAGCTTCTTCTTTCTGAAGGGACTCTGCCATCCTGTTAAAAGACTCCGCGAGATTTCCCACCTCATCGTAAGATGCAATCTCTGTCCTTGCTCCGAAATCCCCCATCGCAATCTTCTCTGCCGCGCGCTTAAGATTCATCACAGGCCTGGAAAGAAACCGGCTAAGGAAGAATGCTATAAGCAATGCGCCTCCGCCTGCTATGAGGAAAGAAACGAGCAGAAAATTCCTTGTCCTTCTTTTAAAAGCAGCCTCTTTCTCTTTTAGTTCCTGTTTCTGAAAAGGCATGGAAAGAAGCGTTCCTATCCTCTGCCCTTTGGCATATAGAGGATAGTCCGTGAACTTCCCTTCTGCCTCGTGAGCGTGTATATGGAAGTGCTCTGCCATCCGCAATTTCATTGATTCAGGAAGAGAACCCTGCACCTCGTGAGATGAGATAACTTCCTTCCCGGAATTGTCCATGACCTTCACATTAAGCCCAAGCATCATTGCCCAGTGAATAGCCTCCGAAAGCACGCCCCGGTCCCATTTCCCCTCAGAATGACTTCCCTCGACAGACGCAAGGACCCAGTAGAACTGGTCTTGCCTCACGCCCTCGACATAATTGTCGAAGTCTCTCATTATCAGCCATTCGAAAATGAAGTTGGAAAGAAGGGCTGCAAGGATAACGGCTATAAAGGCAAGAAATATCTTTGTTTTCATTTAATCCTTTACCCCTATAAACTTATATCCCGCCCCATAAACCGTCTTTATGAAAACGGGTTTCTGGATATTGTCCTCTATCTTCTGCCTGATATTTTTAATATGCGCATCAATCACCCTGTCATAACCTTCAAAGTCATATCCCTGAACTATGTTCACAAGCTGCTCTCTGCTGAAGATTATATTCGGCCTTTCAGCAAGGCTTAAGAGTATCTTGAACTCTGTTGAGGTGAGCGTGATTGCCTTGCCCCTTTTTTTAATTTCCATCGAAAGAGTATCAATCTTCAGACCCCCCTTGTTAAATGAGAGCGCCTTTTTTTCGCCTTTCCTTGTGCGCCTGAGATGCGCCTTCACCCTTGCAACAAGCTCCCTCGGACTGAACGGCTTTACGACATAATCATCAGCGCCTATTCCAAGCCCTTTCACCCTCTCTTCCTCGGAACTTTTCGCAGTAAGCATTATTATCGGCACATCCGAGGATTGTCTTATTGTGCTGCATATCATTTCTCCGTCTACGTCGGGAAGCTTCAGGTCGAGGATTATGAGGTCGAATCTTTCTTTTATTAACCTGAGGGCTTCCTTGCCTGTCCCTGCAACCGTAACGGCAAATCCGTCCCTTTCAAGATATGACTTCACAATATCGGAGATCTTTTCTTCGTCTTCGACTATTAGGATTTCCCCGCTGTTCATTCCGGACTCCATTTGCGTAATTAAGGGTGCTCACTCCCCATAATTAATCGAACACTTTATTACATCAAAGGCAAGGAGGATGCGTTTTTCTTTTTCAGCCCTGTCGGGAGCAAGCCCCTTGAATTTTATGCCTTCCAGTTTTGCCTCAAGCTCTGCTTTTGAAGGTATTTTCTCGAGTCCCTCGCCTATCACCTTTCCAGTAAGCGTATCCAGAATTTCAGCGTTGTTTCCATCTGTTACAACGGCAAAAGGCACCTGATAGGAATCCATCACCCTTGCGCATGCTACGGCCTGCCTCTCCCTCGAAACCAATGCGCCGATATAGCACTTCACAAGCATTAACCGCCTGTCGCTTATCTTAATGATAAAATCAGCCTTTGACCTGCACTTCTCGCTTCCGACAACAAAGGCAAATTCAACCTCCTTCTCAACTTCATCGGGAGGATAGCCTTTATTATCGAGAAGAAATCTTTCCATGCCTTCTCTTATTATGCAAAGTTCGGACTCAGCAGCCTCCAAATCCCTTTGCACAAGAGCCTCCATCGCATCTTCTTTGTTGTCAAAACCTTCCGGCAATTTAATTTCCATCAGCATCTTCCCCGACAATCTTTTTTGCCTTCTCCAGCAATCCATTTACTTTCTTTGTGTCTTCGGCAATCTCCTTGAGAATATTATATAACTCTTTATCCCCGGATTTTTCCGCCTTTTCCGCCCATTCAAGATATGTCTTTGCATGCTCTTCATTATGCTCTGCCCAGTGTTCCAATAATTTTTTGAGCTTTTCGCTATCGGTCGTCATAAGCGCCTCCTCCTCATTAATTTTCCCTTGACCCTCCCGGTTGCGAGTCGTATCGGCTTTTGCAACCAGAGCCGAGGGGGGATTTGTTATGTCAGCTCTCTCATCCAATACTACGTGCTCGTGCTCATGGGTCCCGAAATGGCTGTGGTCATGCATATACCAGCAGTGCCTGTGAACATGCTTGTGTATGAGATTAGCATGAAGAAGCGCATCCGTGTTTTCCATCACATCCCACGGTTTTCCTTCAAGGAGCATCTTATGGTTTTCACCAAGGACAATGGTCCTGTCGGATATATCTTCGATAATTCCAAGGTCATGCGTTGCCGTAACAATTGTCTTTCCCGCCTTCCTGAGTTCATTTATTAAATCTACAAACTCAACCTGACTTCTCGGATCCAGCCCTGTTGTCGGCTCGTCGAGCAGAAGCACATCGGGATTAATGCTGAGGCATGTGCCGAGCGCAACCTTTTTCATCTCTCCTCCGCTTAAATCCCACGGGCCTCTGTCCTTCAGATGCTCTATATCAAGCAACCTCAGCATATCCCCGGCTCTTCTCGATATATCTTCCCTCTCAAGTCCGAGCTGCAACAGGCCGAAGCATAATTCGTCCCATACGCTGAGCAAAAAAAGCTGGGAATGAGGGTCCTGGAACAGAAGAGATATCCTCCGCCTTAATTCAGGGGGAAAATTATTGCCGTCCATCCCGAATATCCTGAAACTGCCTGATAAGGGCTTAATAAGACCATCGAGGAGATAAAGCAGCGTTGATTTGCCGGAGCCGTTCGTGCCGATTATAGTAAGGCTTTCGCCTTCTTTGACTCCGAATGAGACTTCATCAACGGCCTTTTTGCCGTTTTTGTAAGTGTATGATATTTTTTCTACATCAAAGATTTCCAAACCATTGCCCCCATAAATATGACGCTGAAGATTATCCATATAATATCAGCTCCTGATAATTCAGAAACTTTGAATTTTGAATTTTGAATTTTAAACTCGTTTTTGTATCCCCTTGCTTCCATTGCCTGCTCCAGCCCTGCGCTCAATCTAAGGCTTATAGAAAACAAAAGCCCCATCCTTGAGGCAGCCCATTTCCGCCCGGCGACTCCGTGAGACGCCGATGATATGCTTCTTGATTTAAAGCCCATTATAAACTGTTCAACTTTCCTGGCAAGAAGAAATATATATCTGTAACTTATCGAGACTATCGAGCCGAGCGTCCCCGGCATAAAAGATGAGACCGCCTTAATGAACCTGTTCGGCCGGGTTGTTAATGTAACAAGTAAGATCAGAGAGACCGATGCAGTCACCCTTAAAAGGAGAGTTAATGCGCTCAGCGCTCCCTGTTTTGTGATATAGATTTCCTGAGGGATCAAGAACCAGCCGATGCTGTAAGGGTTTTCAAGGGTATAAACCACCCAAAGCGCCTCGCCTTTTACAATAATGTTCAGGGTCGCAGGAGCTGCAATAAAAAATGTGAACAGGAAGGCAGGCAGAAGCCTTTTCATAAAAAAATAAAATGGTATTTTTGATATTAAGGCCGATGCCGCTGCGATATAAAGGAAGATTAATATGTCGTGAATATCGTTTTGAAGGCTGAGCATAACAATGAAAACCATGACAGTCAAAACCTTCAGCCTCGGCTCGATTTTTTGCAGAAATCCATTTTTTAAAGAAGTGGTCTCATTAAACAGCGCATCTTCCGTAAAGGCAAGAACATGCCGCAGCGTCTTATCAAGAAACCGTTCCTTTGCCTTCCTGACCGCTGATGGCTGATAGCTGATAGCCGGTTTTTGTTTAAGCCACTCAGGAATTTCCATTTTTCCTCGCAAGCAGCCTTCCTACTAATATTGATATTCCAACAACAAGAGCAACGCCTATCACCCCTGAAATTATATATCCCATGTATGACTTCATTCCTGCGTCCCAGCCGACAAAGGTATAATCATGTATCGGCGCCTTCCAGAATTCCGACAGCTTTTTAAACCCGAGGGGCACATATCCTGCTATCCTTTTGAGCTCATCAATTCCCCACTCTCCCCATGCGCCGCCTGACCTGAATAGTTCGGGAAGAATTAACCCTAAAGGTGTAAGAAGAATCAACAACCCAATCCCTATCCAGAGTTTCTTAAGCTTTGACCCTTTCATGATTACCGTCTTATCAACTCAGGATGAGACTTCCTTATATACACAAGCACCAGGACTGAAACAAGTGCCTCCACAATTCCAAAGAGAAATATATGCCCGAACATAATCGCGGGGATTGTAATCTCCAGAGGAAAAGGACTATAGAGCGGCCTACCGTCAGCCCCCGCATGGAGAATAGTCTGTATGCCGAGTTCAACCGCAGTAAGGAAAGCAGCAAGGTTAATGCCTATGTATGCGCCTGTTCCCGCTCCTATCAAGTGACGAGCGTTTAGTGAGGAGCGCTGAGTTTCTGCATCCGAATCCTGGGTTTTGTCTCCTCGGCGACCCGCCCGAGGCGGGAACTTTGAGCTTGAAATTATTCTGTATACCGCATAACCAACCAGCGCTTCTGCAAATGCCATATTAAAACAGTTGGCGCCAAGCGCCGTTATCCCGCCGTCGCCAAAAATAAGCGCTTGTATGACAAGCGCAATAGAGACCGCTATAACTGCAGGCCACAGCCCCAGCAATATCGCAATCAGGGTTGCTCCCGTTGCATGGCCTGTTGTGCCGCCGAGCATCGGCACATTAAACATCATGATTACAAAGCTGAAGGCAGCGCCCAGTGCAAGCAGCGGAATTTGAGAAACATTTAATGTTTCCTTTGTCTTCCTTGATGCATAAATCCATATCGGCGCCATAGCCGCCCATAAGCCGCCGTAGGTATAAGGCCCTAAATATCCGTCAGGTATGTGCATAACATAAAAACCCTCCAGCTCTATTTTACGCATTCTCCTTAGACTTTTCACCTCTCAATCTTTTATAATTAAAAACCATGATTGAAGACAAGATCCTTGTATTGGACTTCGGCTCTCAGTATACCCAGCTTATTGCAAGGCGGGTCAGGGAAAATAATGTCTATTCCGAGATATTCCCGTTCAATGCCTCTATGCAGAAGATCAGGGACTTCGGGCCGAAAGGAATAATACTCTCAGGCAGCCCGTCAAGCGTATACGCCAAAGGCGCTCCGATCCCCGATATGAAAATATTCGAGCTCGGCATTCCCATCCTCGGCATCTGCTACGGGATGCAGCTCATGGCTCATGTATTAAAGGGAAAAGTGGCAAAGTCCCTGAAAAGGGAATATGGCCGGGCCGAGCTGATAATTGACGATGATTCAGATTTGTTTCAGGGCATTGGCAGTTCACTCGTCACTCGTCACTCGTCACTCGCCACTGTCGTCTGGATGAGCCACGGAGACAGGATAGAAAAATTTCCTGCGGGGTTTAATTCGATCGCACATACTGAAAATTCCCCGATAGCTGCCATGTCCGACAAGAGCAGGCATTTCTATGCCCTCCAGTTCCATCCCGAAGTCGTCCATACGGAAAAAGGCAGAGAGATAATAAAGAACTTTATTTTTGATATATGCGGATGCAGGCCGACATGGACGATGAAGTCTTTTATAGAGACGGAGAAAGAAAGAATAAGAGAGCTTGTCGGTAATCAAAGGGTTGTATGCGGCATAAGCGGAGGCGTTGACTCGTCTGTTACCGCGGTCCTTGTTCATGAGGCAATAGGGGACGCGCTCACATGCATATTCGTTGACAACGGCGTCTTAAGGCAGGATGAGGCAAAGAAGGTTGAGCAGATGCTCAAGAAAAGTTTTCATATGAAGATAAAATATATTGACGCCTCTGAAAGGTTTTTAAGGAAACTCAAAGGCGTTAAAGACCCTGAGAGGAAAAGGAAGATAATCGGCAATGAGTTTATACGGGTATTTGAAGATGAGGCAATGAAGATAAGGAATGTAACTTTTCTTGCACAGGGCACATTATATCCTGACGTCATAGAGAGCACATCATTCAAGGGTCCTTCGGCAATGATAAAAAGCCACCATAACGTAGGTGGGCTTCTCAAAAAAATGAAGCTGAAACTTATCGAGCCCTTGAGGGAATTGTTTAAGGATGAGGTCAGGGTCCTGGGACATGAACTCGGAATGCCTGAGGAAACAATAAACCGCCATCCATTCCCAGGTCCCGGTCTTGCGATAAGGTGCATCAGCGATGTTACAAAAGAGAGGCTTGAAATATTAAGAAAAGCGGATGTTATAGTCTTGGATGAAATTAAAAAGGCAGAGCTGTATAACAAAATATGGCAGGTATTCGCAGTGCTGCTTCCAGTAAAAAGTGTAGGTGTGATGGGAGATGAAAGGACGTATGACAATGTTATTGCTGTCCGCGCTGTTACGAGCGTTGACGGAATGACGGCAGATTGGGCGCAAATCCCGTATGATGTTTTGGGCAGAATCTCTAACAGAATAATAAACGAAGTCAAAGGCGTAAACCGTGTTGTTTATGACATAAGCTCCAAGCCCCCGAGCACAATTGAGTGGGAATAAGAGCGCTTGATCACGATTGAGAAAATCAGAAATTTCATTCAAAACGAGAAATATGAATACTACACTCACGCTATCACCGAAGCCAAAAAAGATGGCGTTGAGCCCGAAGATATTGTGTATGTCCTGCTCACAGGAAAAATTATTGAAAAATATCCTGATAGACAAAGGGTTCTTGTATGCGGAAAAACGCTAAGCGGACTGCCATTGCATGTTGTATGTAATCACTCTGATTCTGATATGATATATATTGTTACGGTCTACATTCCGTCTGATGAGGAATGGACAGGCAATTATCAGCAGCGCAAAAGAGGGGGTAAAAGATAATGCAAAAGGAGAAAAAAAGAATCTGCCCGGAGTGCAAGGGCATTATTAAGTCAGGCCGTACAGAAATGGTTTATGAATTGGAAAACATGAAGATAACAATTAAGAATGTTACAGCTAATATTTGCGGCAAGTGCGGTCAGTCATTTGTCTCAGGGCGGGTTGCCGAAGAAGTAAACAGGATGGTAAATAGGGTTAGCGAGGATATAAACAGTTTTGTTAAGACCCAGCCTGAAGTCAGCAGAGGACACAGAAAAGTGGCCATCGCAGTATAGCTTATCTGCAAGCGACCTGCGTGAAATAACCTCTAAAACCCTTTGAAAATAAGCTATGGACATAAAGACCTATCTCAAAGAAAAAAAAGAGCTTGTTGATGCGTTTCTCAAGGAATATTTTTCTTCGCTTTCTTCCCCTAAGATATTAGGGGAGGCCATCACTTATTCCCTATCTGCAGGCGGGAAAAGAATAAGGCCGATTCTCTGTATTGCAGCCCATGAGGCATGTAATGGAAATTCCGAAGATATCATTAAGTTTGCATCATCCATCGAACTAATTCACACTTATTCATTAATACACGATGACCTTCCTGCCATGGACAACGATGACTTAAGGCGGGGGAAACCCACAAACCACAAGGTCTTTGGCGAGGGGATGGCGATTCTCGCGGGAGACGGCCTTCTGACTGAGGCATTTTATATGATGGCGAATTCCCTGTCCAATAAAAGTATCAAAAATACTGCGTTGATAAGGGCGATAAAAGAGATTTCATTCGTATCAGGAATTCACGGCATGGTAGGAGGACAGGCGCAGGACCTCCTGTCCGAAAAGTCAGAGCCTGACGCCGAAACTCTTTCTTTTATCCATAAGCACAAGACAGGCGCTCTTATATCAGGCTCATTAAGGGCAGGAGCGATACTAGCCAACTGCACAAAGCATGAACTCGGTTCAATCACAAGATATGGCGAGAACATCGGGCTTGCCTTTCAGATAGTAGATGATATACTTGATGTTGAAGGGGACACAGATGAACTCGGCAAGACTACAGGTTCGGATATAAGAAAAAACAAGATGACCTATCCGGCTATTTACGGACTTGAAGAATCTGGAAGAAAGGCCGAAGAACTTATCTCGGAGGCAATTTTTGCAATTAAGGATTTTTCAAACAAGGCGGAGCCTTTGAGGGGTATTGCCGGATATTTTTTAAAAAGGAGAAGCTGACTTTGATAGAAAAGATAAAGTCACCTGATGCCCTTAAACGGCTTTCTCCCGAAGAACTGAATGAGCTTGCAGAAGAAATCAGGGAGATAATAATCGAGCGCGTCTCGATCAACGGAGGACATCTTGCCTCGAATCTCGGAGTTGTCGAACTGACATTGGCGCTTCATTATGTATTCGATTCGCCCACTGATAAAATTATATGGGATGTGGGGCATCAGTCATACACGCATAAGCTCGTTACCGGCAGGCATGAAAAGTTTCCGACCATCAGAAAGTATAAAGGCATATCAGGCTTTCCAAAGACAGAGGAAAGTGTTCATGACTCATTTGGAACAGGCCATAGCTCAACCTCAATATCGGCGGCTCTGGGGATATTGGCGGCAAGGGACCACCTTAAATTGCGGAATGCGGATTGCGAAATGCGGAATGAACATAAATCCGAAATCCGAAATCCGAAATCCGAAATTGGGAAGGTGATTGCAGTTATCGGCGACGGGGCAATGACCGCAGGTATCGCATTCGAGGGGCTGAATCATGCCGGACACCTCAAAAAGGACCTGATCGTAATCCTGAACGACAATGAGATGTCTATATCGAGGAATGTGGGAGCGTTATCCGCATATTTGAATAGAATCCTTACAGGAGATTTATATAAAAAATTCAAGAAAGATACAAAGGCCTTTCTTGAAAGTATCCCAAAACTCGGAGGCCCTTTCTCGAAGATTGCCGGAAGGGCAGAGGAGACCCTTAAGGGTCTTTTTCTTCCTGGGCTTTTATTCGAGGAACTCGGATTTAATTATGTCGGGCCTATAGACGGGCATAATATTGAGCTCCTTATCGAAACGTTCGGAAAGATAAAAAATGCGGATGTTCCTACATTGATCCATGTCATTACCAAGAAGGGCAAGGGATACGAGTTCTCCGAGAAGGACCCATGTATATTCCATGGTGTTGGTCCATTCGAGGTGGAAACAGGGGACCCCATCAGTGACAGAAAAGCCCCCTCATACAGCGAAATGTTCGGAAAATATCTGACGGAATTCGCAGGGAATGATAAAAGGATTATCGCTATATCGGCGGCTATGAGAGAAGGAACCGGACTCGAATGTTTTGCTGAAAAATATCCTGACAGGTTTTATGACGTCGGAATTGCAGAGCCTCATGCCGTAACATTTGCGGCCGGTCTTGCAACTCAGGGATTACGACCTGTCGTTGCTGTATATTCGACTTTTCTTCAGCGCGGATATGACGAGATAATCCACGACGTTTGCCTGCAGAACCTGCCTGTTATTTTTGCCATTGACAGGGCGGGCATTGTCGGAGAGGACGGCCCGACGCATCAGGGAGTCTTTGACATTTCGTATCTTAGGCATATCCCGAATCTCGTTGTTATGGCTCCGAAGGATGAGATCGAACTAAAGGCAATGCTTGAGTTCAGCATCGGGCACAACGGGCCGTCTGCAATAAGGTATCCGAGAGGGAAGATAAGTCAGCTAACAGCCATCAGCCATCAGCCGTCAGCTATTGAAATAGGGAAGGCAGAAATTTTAAAAGGCGGTAATGATATAGCTTTGATAGCTGTCGGCAATACTGTTTCTTCGGCGCTCAACGCGGCAGAGCAACTGGAAAATGAGGGGATAAAGGCATCCGTGATAAATGCAAGGTTTATTAAACCACTGGATAAAGAGCTTATTTTCTCGATTGCCTCGAGGATAAAAAGGATCGTTACGATAGAGGAAAACTTACTTGCCGGCGGTTTCGGCAGCGCAGTCCTCGAATATCTCAATAGCGTGGATATTCACGATGTAAAGATAAAGATGCTGGGGATACCCGATGAATTTGTGGAGCAGGGTTCTCAGGCTATATTGAGGAAAAAATACGGCATTGACGCAGAAGGCATATACAATGCATGTAAGTCGTGCCTGACTATTTCACCTTCCCTTTACTGATATTCAATTGAACTTTCCAACCAGCAAAAAATGCGAGCGGCAGTTGACAGAAACCTTCATTTAAGCAATGATTTTATAATGCAGAGCGGCAAAGGAATAAAACCTGTCTTCACAAGACCTGAGATAGAAAAGCTGTATGGCCTCAGTTTTACAGACGGCAACAAGGTTCAGCTTTTGTGGAAGGGCAAGGAATTATTTAAGATGATATTTGATTCAGTTGCCAAGGCAAAAAAACTTATCTGCCTTGAGTTTTATATATTTCGCAATGATGAGACAGGAAATGAACTTGCGAGATTGCTGAAAAAGAAAGCGCGCGAAGGGGTTTATATATATATTCTTTATGACCATTTCGGTTCCATTGGAACGCCGCGGAAATTTTGGGAGGAATTGAAAAGGGCAGGAATAAATGTGAGAGGCTCCCGGCCTTTCAAATGGACTGCGCCTTTACGGTATGTCCACCGTGACCATAAAAAACTTATCATCATAGACGGAGAAAAGGCCTTTACAGGCGGGCTGAATATCGCAAACGAATACAGGGGATACTATTTCAAAAGGCTTAAAAGACGTAAAGAAGGCTGGAGAGATACAGGTCTTATGCTCGAAGGTCCCATAGCCCGAACCCTTCTCAATGCATTCAGGAAAAGCTGGGTAATATGGGGCGGTGAGCCTATTCTCCAGGAAAGCTCAGTCCCGGCTGAAAGCAACGGCCTTCCCGTGCTGCCCATATTTGCAAGCTCGGCAAGGGGCCGGAGAAAATTGAGAAGGCTTTTATATTACAGCATCAACCATGCCCGTGAGAGCATATTCCTCACAACCGCTTATTTTACCCCCAGCAGAAGGATGGCCTATATCCTCTCAGAGGCGGTTAAAAGAGGAGTAGACGTCAAACTCCTCCTGCCGGCTGCAAGCGATATATCTGCCGCACATTATGCAGGACGGGCGTCATTTACAAAACTGCTGAAAGCAGGGGTTGAGATATACAACTACAGGGGGGAGATACTCCATGCAAAAACATCCGTATTCGATGAGCGGTGGAGCATCATAGGCTCTGCAAACCTTGATTTTCAGTCATTGAGGAGAAACGATGAGGGCAACGTGGGAATACTCGATGAAGATTTCGGCCGGCAGATGACGGACGTCTTCCATGAAGATTTAAAACAATCCATAAAGATAGAATTGGGCGAGTGGCTAAGACGGGATTTCCTGGAAAAATTCAAGGAGCAGTTCTTTGCGTTGTTTAGGAGAAGGCTGTAGGACTTAGTTTAAAGAACTGAAACTATAAAAAAATCAAAAATCAGGGAAGCGTCCCTAACGTTCTTCTGTCAATGGGCAGATGCCTCGATATGAAACTTTAGCCCTAATGCCCGCACAACTTTAACTATTGTAGCAAATTCGGGATTACCGTCTGGGGACAGTGCCTTATAAAGACTTTCGCGGCCAAGTCCTGTTTTACGTGCGATCCGCGACATCCCTTTGGCGCGGGCAACATCTCCGATAGCAGCTGAGATTACGGCTGGATCACCGTCTTCAATCGCAGCCTCTAAATAAACAGCCATGTCCTTCTCTGTTTTAAGGTGTTCAGCAGCATCCCATTTAGTTATTTTGACTTTAGCCTTTTTCATATTCATGCCTCCTTAAGCATCCGTAATAATTGTATCGCGGTTTTGATATCCGCGCCCTGAGTGCGTTTGTCTCCTCCTGCCAGCAGGATCACCAGTTCCCTTGCACGCCGCGAAAAATAGACCCGATAGCCGGGGCCATAATCAATACGCAATTCCGAAACTCCTTCACCAACCGGTTTGACATCTCCGAAATTACCTAACGACAAGCGACGTATACGGATATCAATTCTGGCGCGAGCCT
>SCSY01000378.1 GCA_004298625.1 Nitrospirota bacterium
TTCGAAGCGACGCAACTGTTCTTCCTTGCTGATGGTCAGCCAGAATTTCACCACCACGATGTTGTGGCGCGCCAATTGCGCCTCGAAATCGTTGATCTCGCTGTAGGCGCGCATCCAGTCGGCTTCCGAGCAATAACCCTCGACCCGCTCCACCAGCACGCGCCCATACCAGGTGCGGTCGAATATCGTCACCCGCCCCTTGCGCGGGACATGCCGCCAAAAACGCCACAGATAGGGCTGGGCGCGCTCCTCCTCGGTCGGCGCGGCAATTGGGATGACTTCATACTGGCGCGCATCCAGCGCGCCGGTGATGCGGCGGATGCTGCCGCCCTTGCCGGCGGCGTCGTTGCCCTCGAATACGACAATCACGGTGATTTTTTTGAATTCCGGGCTGCGCGTCAGCAAGGCGAGCTTGCCCTGGTATTTTCCCAGTTCGGACTGGTATTCTTTTTTGTCCAGCTTCTGCTCCAGATCGAGCGCCTTGAGGATGTGCAGATCGTCGATAGATGGCAGCAGCGGCGGGGCGGAAGCTTCCGCCGGTTTTTTCTTTTTGCCCTCCTCGTCAAGCCGCCTGCGGATCGCCTCTAAGATCACCTTGCCCACCGTCAGGCTGCGATAACGCGCCTCATAGCCTTCGACGATGATCCACGGCGCCTCGGCGGTGCTGGTATGGCGGATGACGCTTTCATGAACGGTGAGGAATTTGTCATAGAGCTTGAAATGCTCCCAGTCGCGGTCTGTCACGCGCCACCGGGTTTTCGGGTCTTTTTCCAGGATTTTCAGGCGTTTTTCCTGTTTGTCCCTGGACAGGTGCAGCCAGAATTTGATGATCAGCGCGCCTTCGTCGGTCAGCATCTTTTCCATGCGCTTGGCGCGTTCTAGGCTCTGGTCGAGGTCGGCGACCTTGGTGCGCCCGAATACCCGGTTGAGGATAGGCCACGTGTACCAGGAGCCGAGAAACACGC
>SCSY01000113.1 GCA_004298625.1 Nitrospirota bacterium
GGAACAAAGGGATGCGATGACATATCCTTTGGCGCAGGTAAACTGCGAGGCAGTTGGGGCGGAATAGTGAAAACGGATTGTTTTGTGTTTTTCAAGAGAGGCATAGGCTGTAATTCTCTTTGCTTTTTTATAGGTTCCTGTTTGATCGACGGCTTGGGTTTTTCAATCGCTTTTATTTTATTTATCTCCTCAGGGGCAACAAGCCGAGCATAAAAAGACTGAGGTGTCTTTATGTTTCGCTGATGACTGGGAAAAAGAAAGGCCAGAGTAACGATGAAGATATGAAAAATGATAGAATAAACAACGTATTTCTTCATAATAATTTTATTTTAGCATAGCATAGCGTTAAAGAGACTGTGCATCCCAAGTGCGGAATCCCATTCAGTAAAATATATGGTTTATTCTTTGTTATAATTGATAATGAAGCCGAGGATTTATCTGAAGGTCGGCGACAGGGTGAAGCACCTGAGATATGAAATCTGGGGCTGCGGCGAGGTTGTCGAGGAAAAACACTCTTCGCTCGAAGGCGGTTTTTGTCTTGTTAGGGTCTTGTTTGATGACGGGGTAGAGAGGTCGTTTATCAATGACATGGAGAATGCCGCCTGCTGTTATTATGCAGGAGTAAGGATAATTTAAGTAATGGTTAGAAGACACGTCATAATATCCTCGCTGAATACCGGCGAATTAAATTGAGAACCAAAAAATATCTCGGACAGAATTTTCTTTATGATCCCTCGATACTCGGAAAGATTGTGGAGGCCGCAGACCTTTCATCCGAAGATACAGTTGTTGAGATAGGCCCGGGACCCGGAAGGCTGACGAAGCTGCTTGCAGCAGCGGCAAAGAGGGTTATCGGCATCGAGCTGGACAGAGACCTCTACGAAAGACTTAAAGCCGAGTTGGATGGATATGAAAATATTGAGCTTGTGAATGAGGACGCCCTTAAATATCATTATGAAGACCTGCCTGAATTCAAAGTTGTCGCGAATATTCCCTATTACATCACAACCCCGATAATCTTCAAGCTCATGGAGGAGGGGAAGAACCTGAAATCAATGACCCTAACTGTCCAGAAGGAAGTTGCCGAAAGGATTATCGCAGAACCCGGCGTCAAAGACTACGGCGTGCTTTCTATAATGATTCAGTATCGCGCAGAGCCTTTGCTTAAATTCATAGTCCCTGCCGGCGCATTCAGGCCGGTTCCGAAGGTTGATTCTGCCGTGGTTCATTTTGTGATGCGCAAGGCCCATGCAGTAAGTGTAAGAGACGAGAGACTCTTTTTCAGGGTTATAAAAACCGCATTTTCACAGCGGAGAAAAACCCTTGCAAATTCATTAAAATCCGTGTCGCCGGATATAAAAGAGAAGATTATAGAGGCGGGGATAGACCCGATGAGAAGGCCGGGGACTCTCAGCATCGAGGAATTTGCAAGACTGGCGGATCTGCTTTCGCAGTATTACTTTACAATCCTACCAATTTATCCTATACTAAAAGAGGATTAAAGGAGGTGTCATGAAGGCATCAGTAACAGTACCCGATGATATTTATGAAAAGGCCAAAAAGCTGTCAGGCAATTTCAGTTTTGTAGTTACGAGGGCGTTGCAGGAATACATGAGAATGCAGGCTGTTGAAAAGGCAAAGGCGAGTTTCGGAAAATGGAAGGGCAGGGAGAAAGACAGCGTTGTTATCGTTAACGAAATGAGAACCGACAGAGGCAGAAGGTATGCAGACCGTTGTCGTTGACACTGATATAGCCATTGATTATCTGAGAGGCATTCAATATGCAAATGCTTTTATGAATGGTCTTTGGGAAAACAATAGAGCATATCTAAGCATCCTGTCTGTTTATGAGCTATACGCCGGGATGAGAGAGGACGAAAGAGAGGATACGGAGAACTTTATCAATGCCTGCAACATTGAAACAATTACGAGGGATATAGCAAATAAAGGCGGTGAACTCTACAGGCAAAACAGGATAAAGGGCGTTACCCTTACGTCAATAGATTGCCTTGTAGCTGCCACAGCCGTCATCAACGGGCA
>SCSY01000114.1 GCA_004298625.1 Nitrospirota bacterium
CCAAGCGCAAGGTTATACTCGTTTGTGCCTCTTTCATCGCAATGCCCTTCTAAGAGCATGTTTGATGACTTATTTTTTACGAGCCAGTCCGAC
This sequence comes from Nitrospirota bacterium, assembly GCA_004298625.1. Classification (GTDB taxonomy): domain Bacteria; phylum Nitrospirota; class Thermodesulfovibrionia; order Thermodesulfovibrionales; family UBA1546; genus SCSY01. The sequence continues at coordinate 94 of SCSY01000114.1, forward strand.
ACAACCTTAAGGGTCGGTTTTGCGTCATCCCTTATAAAATATTTATCAAAGTCAAAATTGATATTCTCGAACGCTGCCGAGACCGGTTTCGGTTCGACAACCTCTTTTACCGGAACTGTCTCTACCATTTTAGGTTCCTCTTTTGCTGCAACCGGAGCTTCCTTTGCAGGCTCTGCTTTCTTTTCCGGTTCAGGCGCTGATGCCTTTTGCGCTGTTTCCTGCATTGCCGGCTGTTCGGGCTGCACCACTTCTTTCTTTGCGCATCCGGCAAAGATAAATCCAAAAGCTACTGCTAAGACAAAAAATCTCTTCATAAAAACCTCCTTCTACAGATTTTATTTAATTCGGCGACCACCGCGGGCCAAAGGCCCTTAACCATGCGGGGGTTATTCTTTTCTGCAATTCTCCGTTTGCCCTCATTATATAAATGCCGTTTACCCTTTCCCTGTCAGACGAGAATATTATAAATCTTCCGTCAGGAGAAAATGAAGGGTCTTCGTTATTTCCCCTGTCGGTAAGCTGCCTGAGGCCTGTCCCGTCCGGATTGATAATGAAAATCTGGTGTTTGCCGGAAATCCTCCCGACAAAGACAATGCCTTCCCCTCCAGGAGCCCAGCTTGGAGAAGTATTATACGAGCCCTCAAATGTCAGCCTTCTTGTGTCATACCCGTTTTTATTCATTATATATATCTGCGGCGTCCCTCCCCTGTCCGATACAAACGCAATCAGCCTTCCATCCGGCGAGACCGCAGGGGAAATCTCTATCCATCTTGTTGAAGTTATTCTTGCAAGTCTCGACTCGGAAATTTTCAAGCTGTATAAGCCATAAGTCTCGTCTTTTGACGATGAAAGCATAATTTCGTCTCCGTCAGGGAAAAAGTTGCCCGTCATGTTCAGTCCCTTTGCTACAAATATATTCCTTTCCGTCATTTTTGTAAAGTCTAACAAATATATTCCCCATTTTCCACCCCTCTCAGAAGAATAAATAAGTCTCGTGCCGTCTTTTGACCAGTGGGGAGTGAGGACAAAGTCTCCCTTTATCCCCAGTTTTTTAATCCCCGTGCCGTCCCAGTCCATTATATAAAGACCTTTTTTATCTTCATCCTCTGCAACAAAGGCAACCTTTGTCCTGAATATCCCGTTTTCTCCTGTTACATGTTTATATATATCATTTGAAATAGAATGGGCAAGCTGCCTTGCCGAACCTTTTTCTCCCTTATACTCTCTTTTAAATATCTCTCTGCTCTCGAATACGTCATAGAGCGAAGCAGTCACTATAAGATTCTGTTCTCCGTTAACATTGCCTTTTACAACAGCCTCTGCTCCGATAACGGTCCAGTTTTGGGGGTTAAACATCTGCAAAGAACTTTCGATATACGCAGCCCTATCAAGCCCCAGGAAGAAACCCGTAAAATCAAGGTCCTCTCTTATAATATCTGCAATATTTTTCCCTTCCTTACCGGTGAATTCCTGAACGGCAATAGGGAGTTTTTTTACTTCAGGAGAAGCGATGTCAATGTAGACCTTGGCCTCAGCTACAGTGAACAGTGAACAGTGAACAGTGAACAGCAAAAACAGCAAAAGAGAGCGGAAAAAATGAAGTGCAGACAAGGTAAAAGTTATTGTCCTTCTTCGACTGACACCTGACACCTGACACCTGACACCCTTCTTCATGGCGTAAACCTCAATCCTATCTCCATCTCATACGGCGGCGGAGAGACTGGGCTTGCCTTAGCGACAGCCTTTAAAACAGAGCGGTCAAAGATAATATTGCCGGAACTCTTCTCCACCTTGTTTATCCTGAGGGTTCCATCCCGCATCACTGTCACCGAGATTATCGCCTCGAGATTTTTGCCCTTTATCTCGGGTATTACTGTGTAGTGCCGCCATATCTCTCTGCCTATTTTATTTTCATAGCTTGCAAGCATGTCTTCTTCTCCGTTCTCTTCAGGCCCGGTTATTTCTCCTTCCTCCGAGCCGCCGGAGCCTTTTATGGAAATGACATTTCTCAGCCTTAAAATATTCTTTGCTTTTTTCGTCGCTTCCATTGCTGCAATCCTGTTTTCTGCATATTGTTTTGTATCATCAGAGGGTTTGAGTTTTTTTGAAGTGTCGGAAGGCAGGCTCATCCGGGGAGCAGGCTCATCCTCGCTCACCGCTGCCCCGCCTTCTTCCGGGGACCCGGTATCAGCAACCTCTGTGCCGACAAGGCTGACGATATATGCAGGGGGCCTGATAAAATGATTTGACCGGTTCATCAGCACAAGCGCAGTGAAAAAAAAAGTTATATGTATCACAAGCGAGAGAATTGCGGTTATCCGAAGGCTGGGTCCCTTCATTTCTCATCTATTTTTATCTTCGGCTCGGTTACCATCCCAAGCTTCTCTATCCCTGCCTCCTTTATATCAGCCATGACCTCGACAACAAGGCCATACGGGACGTCTTTATCGGCCTTGAGAAAGATATTCGGGTTCGCTTTGCTGATTGCATCAAGTTTCTGCCTTACTTCGGGAAGGGACATCGGGGTGTCATTCATATAAATGACGCCTTCTTTTTTTATTACAATATTTATTCTTTCTTCCGGAGGCAGATCCTTGCCTTTTGCCTTTGGAAGATCTACATCAATGCCCTGCTGAAGGAGCGGTGCCGTAACCATGAATATTATCAACAACACCAGCATTACATCCACCAGAGGTGTTACATTTATCTCTGAAAGAACACCCCTGTTTCTTTCGGTCTTCACTTGGCTTCCTTAGAGAAAAAATCAAGCAGTTCCTCTGAAAAGTCCTCCATCTCTATAATTGCCTGTCTGGCCCTGCTTAGATAATAGTTATATGCAATTACAGCCGGGATTGCCGCTACAAGTCCTGCTGCAGTTGTTATCAACGCCTCTGCAATGCCCGGGGCCACAACTGCCAGTGACGCTGAACCGGCAGCGCCGATTCCCGTGAAGGCATTCATTATCCCCCATACGGTTCCGAACAGGCCTATGAAGGGCGTGGTAGAACCTGTAGTGGCAAGAAAGCTGAGGTATCTTTCGAGTTTGGCCGACTCCAGCGCCTCATATCTCCTGAGCAGTCTTTTGATTTCAGCCCTGTCGCGGACTTCTTCCGTAAATGTGAATTTGAATATATTTGCAAAAGGGCTGAGGTTGAGAGTTTTTGCAACGCTCAATAGGCCTTTTATATCACGCCCCGCATTGTAGGTCCTGAGGAACATGTCCGTTTCTTTGTTTGCCCTGGACAGGTAACGATACTTATAAAAGATTATGGCCCATGAAACAATAGAAAAAAACATGAGGATAAGCAATACTACTTTAACAACATAGCCTGCCTGCAGTATTAATTGTATAGCAGAGTTTTGCATAAGCACCTCTATTACCGTTATTGGGTTCAGGTTAAGGTTGAGATTAAGGTTGAGAATTATTCCGGTCTTAGCCTTAATCTTAACCTAAATCTTTTCGTCTATAGCTTTTAAACTTTAAAAGAATTTGAGCTAAAAGTCAAATCAAAGAGATATTATCCGGCGGTGTTTTAATGTGGTTTTCTCGACTGAACAAGTTTTTTTGCCGCTGTGCGGAGCGCCTCCGCGACATTTTTATTCTTTTCGATTGCAGCGAGGTCTCTTAATTTCAGACCGTTCAAGAGCGGGATTGCAATTCCGGCAGGTGTTTTGGGATTAGTTATGACAGCAAGCAACACCCCGTAGCTTTTCATCCAATCCCTATTTTTTGTTATAGCCCTTAATGCATCGTCGGGAATAGACCGCGAGTGGGCAAATATTTCAACTTCCGATTCTGTAATCTTGGGATTGGTAAGGACCGACAGTATGATCTGCTTATTTGTATCCTTTAACAGGATGGACCTTATTTCGCGTCCGCCTCTCATTGCCAGCAGTCTGCGTTCAGACACGGTCAGGTTCTGCACCTTCTGCAGCATAGTCTGCGCATGCTCCTCGGGCGTCTCTTCGATTTTTTCGACGGCAGAGAATGCCTTTACAGGAACCTGCAGGAGTTTTGCAGCCTCTTCCTTTATGTTTTCAGGGGTGTCGGGATTTTCGAGTAATAATTTAATGATCTCCGGTCTCTGTGCGCCGGCCTTTAATATATCTTCGTAGGTGCCTGGGTCTGCCGCCTCTGCAAGCAATGCCTCTATCATCTCTTTCGATGCAATCGAGAGGTCAACTCCTAAAACTTTTTGTTCCTGTTCTTCCACTTTGCTTATCCCTTCTTCATATATAAGAAATACTCTATGTTGCCCTTTTGTCCCAATACAGGCGATTGAAACACGCCTATTATATTAAGCCCGATATTTTTTAACGAGACCCTGACAGCCTCGACAGCCGCTAATCTTTTTTCCTCTTCTCTTACAATACCGCCTTTTCCGACCTCTCCCTTTCCCACTTCGAACTGCGGTTTAACAAGGGCGAGTATCTCTCCGTCGCTCCTTAGAAATTCTAACACTTTGGGAATAACTTTTGTGAGCGATATGAAAGAAACGTCCGCTGTTGCAATATCAATTACATCCGGAATCTTTTCTTTCTCGAGGTATCTTATGTTGGTCCTCTCGAGAAGAACAACCCTTGGGTCATTCCGCAACGTCCATGCGAGTTGCCCATACCCAACATCAATGCAATATACTTTTTTTGCTCCCGTCCGGAGCATGCAGTCGGTGAAGCCCCCTGTTGAAGAGCCGACATCCATTGCTGTTTTGTCTTTCAGGGTTATATTGAAATAATCTATGGCTGCCTTAAGTTTCAAACCTCCGCGGCTTACATAGGGGGTGTCTTCTCCTCTGAGGATTATATTTGAAGCAACGTTTATCATTGTCCCTGCCTTTGTAACAGGAGCGCCGTCAACAAGTACATTGCCCTCCATTATTAAGGCCTTCGCCCTCTCCCTGCTTTTTACAAGCCCCCTGTCAACAAGAATCTTATCAAGACGCTCCTTCATAGTAACGTATTATATCAAACATATCACCGGCAAATCCCCGCTTCGTCAACCCCGTATTTTTCCTCGATATAGCCTGAGAGCCCCGCCCTGCGAATCGTCCGTTCTTCGGTCTGTGATAAAATAGCACTTAAAAGGAGCTTTATGGCATTTACTGCGAGCGAACATGAGATACTGATTGTTGATGATGACTCCAGCATCCGGTTTTTTCTTGGGGAGCTTCTGAAGAAGGAAGGCTTCCGGTTTGCTACAGCAGGGACAGGCGCCGAGGCAAGTGCCCTTTTAAAAAATTACGAATACAGTCTTGTGCTTCTCGATGAAAAGATGCCCGGCATGAGCGGCATCGAGGTCCTTGAACATATAAAGGCAGAGGGCTATCCCATGCCTGTGATAATGATAACCGCTTATGGTTCGAAAGAGCTTGCAATAAGGGCCCTCAAACAGGGGGCCTATGATTTTTTCACGAAACCCGTTGATATAGAAATTGTAAGAACGGTCATAAGCAGGGCGATTGAAAAATACGAACTTCAGAAAGAGATCCAGGCCCTGAAG
>SCSY01000115.1 GCA_004298625.1 Nitrospirota bacterium
AACATATCCTCGGCAATTGCTCTCCTGAAAGCATATCGAGCATTCGCGTACCCCCAATCCTCGTCTTTAATATGACCTTTCCTACCGGTGATTCTACCACTTCTCCTATAATATTTGCACCCCTGCCCAATGGATTTTTTTTCAGGACATCAAGCATATCTTCAGCAGCAGCATTCTTTACAAAAGCAACAAAGACGCCCTCATTAGCAATATACAATGGGTCCAGGCCAAGCAGTTCCGCTGCGCCCCTCACCCCCTGTGCAACCGGTATTGCCTCCTCCCTGATCTCAAAGCAGAGTCCCGCCTCCAGAGCCATTTCCTTAAGTGTTGTGGCAAGCCCCCCTCTTGTCGGGTCTCTCATCGCATGAACTTCTCCGTATCCGAGCATATCCTGCACGACATGATTCAACGGAGCCGTGTCGCTCAGGACAGGAGGGTTGAAACTCAAGCCATTTCTTTCCGCCATAACAGCGACCCCGTGATTGCCTATCGTGCCGCTGACTATTATTTTATCTCCCGCCTTTATATTTAACGGAGAAATATCAACTCCATCGGCAAGGACCCCTATGCCGGATGTGTTAATGAACATATTGTCGCCCTTCCCTTTATTCACTACCTTTGTATCTCCGGCGATAATCTTTACCCCGGACTTTTTGGCCGCATCTGCCATTGATGCGAGAATCTTCTTTAGGTCATTCACCAAAAATCCTTCCTCGAATATAAAACCTGTACTGAGACATAACGGCCTTGCCCCGGCCATTGCAAGGTCATTCACGGTGCCGTAAACAGCGAGATCTCCTATATTGCCGCCCGGGAAAAAAAGCGGCGAGACAACATAAGAATCCGTTGTGAAGGCAAGTTTAAATCGGTCGGTGTTCAGTGCTATATGTTCAGTGTTAAGAATATCAATAACAGCGGAATCTCCAAAACTTTTCATGCCGAATTCAGGAGCAAAATATTCCCTTATCAGCTTATGCATCTTGCTCCCGCCGCTGCCGTGTTCAAGAAGGATTCTATCCATTTGACACTATTATAATTAGAAAATAATAAACGAAAATACTATTCCCTGCTTTTAGCATCTAATTGAATCCTCCATATTTATAATATGCTGCGCAGCTTCCCTCTGTGCTGACCATACATGCGCCGACAGGACTCTCAGGCGTGCATGCGCATCCAAAAAGCGGACATTCATCAGGCGTTTTTAATCCTCTTAAAATTTCTCCGCAGGAGCAGCCCTGCGGTTCCTGCGGGCCGGAAGCGAATGAGACATCAATCTTTATTACTGAACTTATATCCCTGCGCCGGAACTTCTCTCTAAGCCTCAGGCCGCTTAATGGTATCATCCCTATCCCTCTCCAGTAGGCGTCAGCAGGCTCAAAATATTCATTAATGAGAGCAACGGCCTTAGGGTTTCCCTCTTCTTTTACCACACTCTTGTACTGTATCTCAATCTCTGCCATTCCCGATAAAATCTGCTCCAGCAACATGCCGACTCCCTGTAATATATCTCCGGCGTCAAAACCTGTTATCACAGACGGCTTTTTATATTTCCCGGCAATGAACTCATACGGCTTGCTGCCGATAATTGTGCTCACATGCCCCGGAAGTATAAAACCGTCAACCTCAAATCCCCCCTTCCCCCCTTTACTAAAGGGGGGTGAGGGGGGATTAAGCAGGGCATCCAATGCAGGGGGGACAAGTTTGTGAGCGGAGTATATATAAAAATTATCAATCTTCATTCTGTCCGCTTCAAACAAAGCGCCTGCCACAGACGGAGAGGTTGTCTCAAACCCTGTTGCAAAAAAAACAACTTTCCTATCCGTATTATCCGATGCAATCTTAAGAGCATCCATAGGAGAGTAAACAACTCTTATATCAGCGCCCTCTGCCCTGGCCTCTGAAAGATTTTTTCCGATGCCCGGCACACGCATCATATCGCCAAAGGTTGTGAATATTAAGCCATCCATTTTTGCTATTGCCATAGCCTTTTCGACATCTTCAACAGAGGTAACGCACACAGGACATCCCGGCCCGCTTATAAGTTTAAGAGTCTCAGGAAGCAGATTCCTGAGACCATGCCTGAATATCGCGACGGTATGGGTGCCGCAGACCTCCATCAGCCTTACAGGCCTGTTCATCGAGCCTGACAGTTTTTTTATTTTTTCGATTATTGCTAACTGCTCCATTTTTCTGACTTTAGTCTCTCCCTTATTATATATGCCTGGCCAAGCGATATGCCTGCATCATTGGACGGAACCTTCTCGTTGATATAGGCATTAATCCCAATGGAACGAAGCCTGTCCATCGTATTCCTGAGAAGATACATATTCTGAAAAACTCCTCCGCTTAAAACAGCATCATGTAATTTATAGATCGTGCTTAGTTTTAGGACGACCCTTTCGATAACCGTCACAATAGTATTATGAAACTTTGCAGCAACAATATCATTGCCAGCCCCGCGCTCCATATCCTCTATCAGCCGCAGCATTGTCAGCGAGAAATCAACTATTATCTTCTCCTTGAATATCACGTCTACGGGGTAGTCATCGTCAATATCCTCCTTTGCGGAGAACTCAAGCGCCATCGCAGCCTCTCCCTCAAAGGTATTTCTATCGCATATCCCAAGGATTGCTGAGACCGCATCAAAAAGCCTCCCGGCGCCGGATGACAGGGGTGAGAACTCCCGGTTATCAATTATCTTAAGGATATTATCTATATTATCTTTGCCGTACTTTTCAAGAAATCCTATGGCCTCCAGATAATGCGCAGCTTCATCCCCTGCAATATCTTTTATATAACTCACTGCTGTCCTCCATGGTTCTCTGACAGCCGTTTCCCCGCCCGGCAGCGGAATGTATTTAAAATGCCCCACTCTTTTAAAATCCTCTAAATCAGCAATCAAGAACTCACTGCCCCACAGGTTTCCGTCAGAACCGTAACCCGTCCCGTCAAATGCAACACCCATGACTTTTCTCTTTATTCCGTTTTCAGCCATTACAGACGCAATATGCGCATAGTGATGCTGAATGCCGAAAAAAGACAGTGATGAGTGATGAGTGATGAGTGATGAGTTTTTTTCTTCTGACTGCTGACTGCTGACTGCTGATTGCTGAGACAGCGCCCATTTTGTTGATAGATAAGCAGGATGAAGGTCATAGGCTACGGCAACAGGATTTACGCTGTAGACAGTCTTCAGATTCCTGAGACTCTCTTCAAAAAACTTTACTGTCTCATAATTTTCCATGTCCCCTATATGCTGGCTCGGTATTGCATAACTGCCTTTTGTCAGGGTGAAAGTGTTCTTTATGTCAGCGCCGCATCCAAGCACCTCCGGCCCATCGTCATTCAGGGATATAGGTTCAGGCGCATATCCCCGCGAACGGCGGATAAACAAGGGTTTTGCCTTATAGCCTAAAAAGTGATTCCTTACAACCGAATCATCCGCGCGCATAAAAATATCCCTGTTATGAACCAAAAATGCATCGGCTGCATCCGACAGCTTTGAGATTGCCTCGTCATTATCAATGCTGATCGGCTCTTCGGAAAGATTTCCGCTCGTCATGACAAGGGCGTCGAAATTAGCTAATAGCTGATAGCTGTCAGCTGTCAGCCCTGATAAGGAATAATAAAACAAAAGATA
>SCSY01000379.1 GCA_004298625.1 Nitrospirota bacterium
ACGGTGGCGTTTTCCGCCACCGTTCAATCGTGGCTGTAATTTTTTGGTTTTAATTTAAGGAGAAAAGCATGGGTTTTGAAATCAATGGTAAGACCTACGAAACCGACGAAGAAGGCTACTTGGTCAACCTCGCCGAATGGGATGAAGAAGCCGCCAAGCATCTGGCAGCAGAAGAAAAAGTCGAAATGACGGAAAGCCACTGGGAAGTGGTCAACTTCCTGCGCGAGTACTACAACGATTACCAGATTGCTCCCGCCGTGCGCGTGCTGACCAAGGCTATCGGCAAGAAGCTCGGTCCTGATAAGGGCAACAGCAAGTACCTGTACGAGTTGTTCCCCTACGGCCCTGCCAAGCAAGCCTGCAAGATCGCCGGCCTGCCCAAGCCGACCGGCTGTATTTAAAGCCTAAAGCAATTAGCTGGAAACGACGCAAGGGAGACGGTGACGCACCGCCTCCGCTTCGTCGCAAGATTATGCGGGCGAGCCTTAATGTGCTTGACCGCGCAACATTGAACCCGGGGGAAGTTTCATGTCGTCATTGACCGTGCTGTACGCTTGCCTGTTTTACGCTGCTACCGCCATTCTGGTGGGCGGCTTGGCGTACAAGATTCGCGATTACGCGCGCACTCCGGCGCCGTTGAAAATCCCGACCACGCCCGCTCCGACCACCAACACCGGCGTGGTGTTGCGGATGGTGCGCGAAGTAGGCCTGTTCGAAAGCCTGTTCAAATCAAACAAGTGGATTTGGTTGTTTGGCTATTTATTCCACGGCGCGCTTGCCTTGGTGCTGATGCGCCATTTTCGCTATTTCACCGAACCGGTGTGGTTTTGGGTGAGCTGGATACAGCCGTTCGGCACTTATGCCGGCTTCGCCATGTTGGCTGGACTGGGCGGCTTGTGGGCGCGCCGTTTTTTGGTTGACCGGGTGCGCTATATCACCACGCCGTCCGACCACCTGATGCTGCTGTTATTGATCCTGATCGGCATGAGCGGGCTGATGATGCGTTTTGTTTCGCACACCGACATCGTTGCGGTCAAGTCGTTCTTCCTCGGGTTGATGACGTTCCATTGGCAACCGTTGCCGTCCGATGCCCCGCTGTTGATTCATCTGGCGCTGGTGGCGCTGTTGATGATCGTTTTTCCGCTCAGCAAGCTGCTGCATGCGCCC
>SCSY01000116.1 GCA_004298625.1 Nitrospirota bacterium
CATCAAAGAGATACACAGGAGGCAGGGTGCAGTCGAACATCTTGTCGGCAATTATGAGCTGATAGAGACCCTGCGCAATAACTTCAGAAAGATCCAGGATATCGAAAGATTGGCAAACAGGGTTGATGCAAAAACCGCTAACCCGCGGGACTTGATGGCAATTAAAGGCTCTGTTACACATCTGCCTGCAATCAGGAAAGCGCTTTTTTCATCGCAGGAACCGTGGCTGAAATCCATAGCGGATGAGATATCGGAATTTTCGCTAATGAAGTCCCTGATAGAGGCGGCTGTTATCGATGCTCCTCCCCTTAGTGTCAGAGACGGCGGGATTATAAAGAAGGGCTACAACAAAGAGATTGATGAGCTGAGGATGATATCGGACAGCGGAAAGGACTTTATTGCAGAGCTTGAGCTGAGCGAAAAAAAGAAGACGGGCATCTCATCCCTGAAGGTGGGCTATAACAGGATATTCGGATATTACATCGAGGTGACAAAGGCAAACCTTGAACAGGTCCCCGAACACTATATAAGGAAACAGACTTTGGTCAGCGGAGAGAGGTTTATAACGCCTGAACTCAAGGAATATGAATCAAAGGTCATGGGAGCGGAAGAGAGGCTGAAAAATCTTGAGTATCAGGTCTTTAATGAGATACTCGATGAGGTCCAGAAAGAATCGGTAAATCTTGCAAAGACAGCCCATGCCATTGCAGCCTCGGATTTTCTGATCTCATTGGCAGTTGCGGCAAAAAGGCACAATTATGTCAAGCCTGTCATAGATGAAAGCGGCGTGCTCGAGATACTGGACGGAAGGCACCCTGTGCTTGAAAGGATCCCTGGAGAAGAGCGTTTTATCCCAAACAGCATACACCTTGACGCCGAGGCACAGAGGCTTATGATAATCACAGGGCCTAATATGGCAGGTAAATCCACATACATGAGGCAGATAGCCCTGATTGTGCTTATGGCTCAGCTTGGAGGGTTTGTCCCTGCATCTGAGGCAAGGATGGGCGTCGTTGACAGGATATTCACAAGGATAGGGGCGTCCGACTTTATAACAAAGGGGCAGAGCACATTTATGGTCGAGATGGTTGAGACGGCAAACATTCTCAATAACGCGTCCTCAAAAAGCCTTATCATCATAGATGAGGTCGGAAGAGGTACGAGCACATTTGACGGCATCAGTATTGCATGGGCTGTTGCAGAGCATATAGCAAAGACATTGAAGGCGCGGACGCTGTTTGCAACGCATTACAATGAGCTCACGGAACTCAGCCTCACGCTTGAAGGCGTAAAGAACTACAATGTAGCTGTAAAAGAATGGGGGGATGAGATAATATTCCTGAGAAAGGTCGAAGAAGGGCCTGCCGACAAGAGCTATGGCATTCAGGTTGCGCGGCTTGCGGGCCTTCCATCAGAGGTCATTGGAAGGGCGAAAGAGGTCCTTACAAACCTTGAAAAAGAGGAGCTGAACGAGGCAGGCGAACCCAAATTCGCAGGCCGCAGACATAAAAAAGGCACTGTCCAGCTTGACCTGTTTGCAATGGGGCAGGATCCGGTGGCAGGTGAAATAATGAAGCTCGACATCGAAAAGTTAACGCCTCAGGAGGCCTTGCATAAACTCAGGGAATTCAAAAAGAGGCTGGAAACATAAACCCATTCTTTAAGTTTTTTCAGGGGCTGGAAATATTAAACCAATCCATGAAATAATAGGCAAAACCCTCAGTATTTTATAGAAGAAGTTATCGTTTCAGAAGGTATTTATTTGAGGTGGTGGTTTTAAGCATAATTATCTGTCTTATAACGAATTCAGCAAGACTTAAAGTTGAACTTAAAGATAATTTATACATGGAATAGACATGAAAAGGCTAAGTTTTCTTTCTCTAACAATCGGGGCAAGCATACTGGCAGGGATATTAATCTATCTTGTCGGGGGAACGCCTGACGGCGAGGCAATCTTTAAAAGAGAGGGCTGTATCGGTTGCCACAGTTTTAAGGGTAGGGGAGGCGGAGCAGGCCCTGAACTCACCGGCGTCACCGAAAGGAGAAGCGATAGCTGGATTAAAAAACATATCAAAGACCCCAAGATACACGACCCTGAGTCGAGAATGCCTCCATTCGAGCACCTCTCAGGAAAAGAGATAGCCGCCCTCGTAAGATATTTGAAAGACTGATACTAACAACCACCTAAATCCCCACTTTACTAAGGGGGAATAAAAGAGATTCCCGACAAGCTGGAATGACACCTTACTTTAGCCTCCAAGAAAACTTTAAGAAAAAACTTGACAAACATAATCGGGTGAAATAGCATTTAAGTAATTCCATTTTGAGGAGGGAGATTTTCTCTTAGAAGAACGGCAAAGTGCAAGAGATAAACTTTTTATTACAAGAGGTGAATAATGAGCGACCTTAAAGATTATCCGGATATTGCAGACGGCATTGAAAAAAAGGGCATATCCCGAAGGGATTTCATGAAATTCTGCACCGGCGTAGCAGTCACTCTGGGGTTGCCATTTGGCATGGGAACGCAGATTGCTGAGGCTGTGCTGAATCCAAAACGTCCGCCTGTTATATGGCTTGCAGCCCAGGCATGCACTGGATGCACCGAGGCGCTGCTCAGATCAAATCATCCTACACTGGAGCATCTCATCCTGGATCTTATATCACTGGAATATCATGAGACCCTCAATGCCGGCTCTGGAAAACAGGCCGAGGACTGGCTTCGCAAAACAATTAAGGAAAACAAAGGCAAGTATATCCTTGTGGTTGACGGGTCCATACCTGTCAAAGACGGCGGCATTTACGGAAAGATCGGCGGCAAGACCATGCTCTCTCTCTGCGAAGATATGAGCTCCCAGGCCGCGGCTGTCATAGCCATCGGCTCCTGCGCATCCTGGGGGGGCATGCCTTCGGCAGATCCAAACCCTACCGGCGCGACCCCTGTATATCAGGTTCTTCAAAACAAGGGGATTAAAACGCCTGTGATAAATATCCCTACATGTCCTCCGAACCCATATAATTTTCTCTCGACAGTGCTTTATTACCTTACATTTAAAAAACTTCCTGAACTCGATGACAAACTAAGACCGAAATTTGCATTCAGCCGTCTAATTCATGACAATTGCGAGAGACGCCCCCATTTCGATGCAGGCAGGTTTGCCGTACAGTTCGGCGATGAGGGCCACAGGAAGGGATATTGTCTTTATAAGCTTGGGTGCAAAGGCCCCGAGACGCATAACAACTGTCCTACTCTATTATTCAATGACGTAGGCTCCGGCGCATGGCCTGTGGGAACCGGCCACCCGTGTTTCGGATGCTCTGAAAAAGGAGTGGGCTTTACCGTTCCTCTTCATACTCCCGCAAAACTCAAAGATATCACGCCGCCTGTTAATTTCCCCGGCATAGCTGAAAAAAGAGGCAAAGGCGTTACTGTCGCTGCTGCGGCTGTTGTAGCAGGTCTTGCAGGAGCCGCGATAGGCGCAGGGGTCGCGACGTCAAAGAAACTGGACAAGAAAAAAACCGGCTCTGAATCCAAGGAGTAGGCCATGGATATAAAAAGAAGAGATTTCTTAAAGGCAGTCGCCGGAAGCGGGCTTCTTATTGCATCGAATCCGGGTCAGGCTTTTGCCATTACGCGGCCTCCCAAGAACATGCCGCCTGAGGCTGTCGGAATGTTTTATGATTCCACGATCTGCATAGGCTGCAAGGTATGTCAGCACGCCTGCAAGGAATTCAATAACAGGCCTGCCGAACATACCATAAGGCCCCCTGAGATGGTAGACAGGGTATGGGACAATCCCGTTGACCTTTCGGCAAAGACCCTGAATATAATCAAGGCATACAGGCATGGGACAGGGGCCGGGAAAAACAACGAGGTTGACGGATTCGCTTTCATAAAGAGGCACTGCATGCACTGCGTTGACCCGGCCTGTGTCTCCGCATGTCCTGTTTCGGCTCTGACAAAGGACCCTAAAAACGGAGTTGTCTCTTACAACAAAGATGCCTGCATAGGATGCCGTTACTGCCAGATAGCATGTCCTTTCAATATTCCGAAGTTTGAATTCGATGAACCATTTCCCCAGATAAGAAAGTGCCAGTTCTGCAACCACAGGTTCGCCGAGGGCAAATATTCCGCATGCTGTGAGTTCTGTCCGACCGGGGCGTCCATCTTCGGGCCTGCGAAAGACCTGCTTGAAGAGGCAAGGAAGAGATTGACCTTGAACCCCGGAGATTATTACGACTATCCCGTCCAGACAGTGAACTCAAATCAAAGGCTGAAACAAAAGGCCGCCAAATATATTAATTACATTTACGGCGAAAAAGAAGTGGGGGGAACTCAATACATAATGCTTTCCGGAGTTCCTTTCGACAAGCTCGGTATGCCTGTTCTTTCGGAAAGCTCTGACGTTGCATTGTCTGAGGGAATCCAGCACACGCTTTATAAAGGAATGCTCGCGCCTGTGGCTGTCCTGGGAGGATTGTTATTTGCGGTTTACAGAAGCACAAGGAATAAGGAATAAAAACTGCGGAATAAAGGAGTGTCCATGATTGATGAAAGCAAACCTATAGGCGGAAAAATCTTAACAAAGCCTTTCATGTTTTTTTCGGCAATCGCGGCGATAGCCGCGATACTTCTGATAAAGCGTTTCATTTTCGGAATCGGGGCTGTTACCAATCTGAGCGACGGTTACCCCTGGGGCATCTGGATAGCTTATGACGTCGTTGTCGGCACCGGGCTCACATGTGGGGGATACGCTATCTCGCTCATAGTCTATGTTCTCAATAAAGGAGAATATCATCCGCTCATCAGGCCAGCTGTCATGGCGAGCCTGTTTGGTTATACGCTGGCGGGTGTTTCAATTTTCTTCGATGTGGGGCGATACTGGCAGGCATATAACCCTGTGCTTCCGAAATATGCGCAGGTGAACTCTGTGATGCTTGAGGTGGCGCTCTGCGTAATGGCATATATTGCCGTGCTCTGGATAGAGTTTACCCCTGTATTCGCCGAAAAATGGACCGACAAATTCAGAATTGTAAGCAGGCCTCTTAACAAGGTGCTTTTTGTATTTATAGCCCTCGGAGTCCTGCTCCCCACAATGCACCAGTCGTCTCTCGGCACGCTCATGGTTATTGCCGGTAAAAAGCTCTCGCCTCTCTGGCAGACCGCTTACATCCCGCTTCTTTTTTTAATTTCGGCAATCACAATGGCTTACGCCGTTGTTATCTTCGAGTCGCTGATCTCGGCTATTGCCCTTAAAAGAGAAATGGAAACACCGATGCTTTCAAAACTTTCGTTGTATATGGTGGGGCTTACCGTGGTTTATCTTATAGTGCGTTTAGGCGATATCCTTTTGCGGGGCAAACTATTGCTGGCGTTCAACGGGGATTTCAAGGGTTTTATGTTCATAGTTGAAAACCTTTTATTCATACTGCCTTTTTTCCTTCTTTCTTCGCCTTCCAAAAGGAATAATCCCAAAATGCTTTTCTATGCAGCAATCTCGATGCTGCTTGCGGGCGGTCTTTATCGCTTCGATACGTTCCTCATAGGCTTCGACCCGGGTCCGGGGTGGCAGTATTTCCCTGCATTCTCAGAGATAATGATAACGCTCGGACTTATATCTATTGAGATTGTCGGTTATATGATCTTTGTGAAAAAACTGCCTGTGCTTCCGGCAGTCAGGCCTGCATAAATAAAAAGGAGGAGATATGGCAAAAAGAATTGTTATTGATCCCGTTACAAGAATAGAGGGGCATCTCAGGATTGACTGCGAGGTAGACAACGGCAAAGTCTCGAAGGCCTGGTCTTCCGGTCAGATGTGGCGCGGCATCGAGGTCATCCTCAAAGGCCGGGATCCGAGGGACGCCTGGCTGTTCACGCAGCGAATATGAGGGGTCTGAACTACGGTTCACGCACTGGCTTCAGTGCGTTCGGTTGAAAATGCGCTTGGACTGGAAGTGCCTTTAAATGCACAGTATATCAGAAACATAATCATGGGCGCGCACGCCGTCCATGACCACATAGTACATTTCTATCACCTTGCGGCCCTCGACTGGGTGGATATTGTTTCTGCTCTTAAGGCAGACGCCAGGGCAACGGCAGCCCTTGGACAAAAACTATCATCATGGGCGGGAAACAGTTATGAAGCTGTAAAGACTTCCCAGGACAAGCTGAAGACCTTTGTCGCTTCCGGGCAGTTGGGCATCTATGGAAGCGGATACTGGGGACACCCGGCAATGAAACTCTCGCATGAAGTCAACATGCTTGCAGCCCATCACTACCTCCAGGCTCTTGAATACCAGAGGGAGATTAATAAGGTTGTAGGCATTCTCGGCTCGAAGACGCCTCACATCCAGAACGTTGCAGTCGGGGGCGTTGCCAATGCGATAAATATGGACAGCCCGACAACACTCAATATGGAAAGGCTCTATTACATCAAGACTCTGATAGACAAGGTCGGAGATTTTGTAGAAAATGTAATGCTCATTGACACGGCTGCCGTAGGCGCTTTTTATGCCGAATGGACAAATTACGGCGCAGGGGTCATGAACTATCTTTCCGTTCCTGATATGCCGATGGATACCAAAGGAACCGTTTTTGCGCTGCCGGGAGGTTATATAGCCGATGGCGATGTGGGCAAGTTCACGGCTATCAAGAGCTATAACGACTCGTTCTTCAGGGACAATGTAAGGGAGAGCATCAAACACTCATGGTATGACGGTGAATGGAACAAACACCCGTGGGAAGAAGAGACCGTTCCCAAATATACGGATTTCCAGGATAACGGCAAATACTCGTGGGTCAAGGCCCCTAATTTCATGGGGAAGCCTGCACAGGTCGGGCCATTGGCCAATGTGCTTTGCATGTATGTGGCAGGGCATGCCCCAACAAAGAAATACGTAGACAAGGCGCTTGCTCTCGTAAGCAGCCTCGCCGGCGCGAAAGTAGGGATAGGCGCCCTTCATTCATCTATCGGAAGAATTGCGGCCCGTTCCGTAAGATGCGCGGTTCTTTACGATACGTTAAAGACCCAGTGGCAGGCGCTTGTGGATAACATTGCCAAAGGCGATGTGAAGACTTTCAATCCCCCGACTTTTCCGAAAGGGGAGCAGAGGGGTTATGGTTACCATGAAGCCCCGAGAGGAGCCCTCTCGCACTGGATAGTAATAAAAGACGGCATCATAAAGAACTATCAGGCTGTAGTGCCCGGCACATGGAACTCAGGGCCCAGAAACCATACAGACGCGCCTGGTGTTTATGAGGCAGCGCTTGTAGGCACTCCGGTGGCTGATCCGGAAAAGCCTCTCGAGGTCTTAAGGACAATACACTCCTTTGACCCATGCATTGCCTGCGCAATACATCTGGTGGACAAGGACCGGCATGAGATTGTCAGAGTAAAGGCCGTATAGAGGAAGCTTGAAAATATTGATATTGGGAATAGGCAACATCCTCATGTCTGACGAGGGTGTTGGAATAAGAAGTATTGAGGAGCTTGAGAGGAGATTCAAGTTCCCTGAAAACGTCGAACTTCTCGACGGCGGCACATCGGGGATCGAACTCCTCTCATATATAAGCAGCAGGGATTACCTGATAGTTATTGATTCTGTAAAAAGCGGGCTTCCGCCCGGCACTGTTGTCAAGATTGAGGGTGAGGATGTGCCGGCTAAATTCAGGACCAGGATCTCGCCCCACCAGCTCGGCCTTTCAGACATACTTGCGGCTGCAAGGCTTACCGATGAGCTGCCAAAGCAGATGGTGCTTTTCGGTATCGAGCCGAAAAAAATAGGGGTGGGACTTGAACTCTCCCAGGAGGTAAAAAAGAACTTTGATAAATTGCTTAATGTTGTAATCGAAGAGGTAAGGAAAATCGGATATGATATATCGCCCCGCCACGCGGTTTCAGATATAAAAAGCGTCTGGGGAAATTATTGAGGTGAACTGATATGTGTCTTGCTATTCCGTCAAAGATTATAAGCATGGATGGCTTCAGGGCAACGGTTGACGTCTACGGCGCCCGCCGCGACATCAACCTCATGCTTATGCCTGAGGAGATTGCTATTGGAGACTATGTGCTGGTGCATGCGGGATTTGCCCTTCAAAAGGTAGATCAGGATGCCGCAAAAGAGGCCCTTCAGTTAATGGATGAGTTTATTGACGATGCAAAAAAGGAGATAGAGGCCGAGCTGGCTTCGGATGCGGGACATTAGTTTGCCGGCAAGATATTATGCTTATGCAATGAGCCGGTATTTTTGTCGCAGACACTTGGCCTAAAGTTTTAATTTGATGTTGACAAAGCTGCTCCAATAGTAAATACTAACACCAGAAAATACTCTCTGAAGAGAATCATGGTTCATAAGGGGGTGATGGAGAAACAAGCCGTTTTGTA
>SCSY01000117.1 GCA_004298625.1 Nitrospirota bacterium
CAACAGTGAGCTTGCTCGTTGTCAACTCGCCGCGGACCTCGCCTTTTGCCTTTATCTCTATTATCTCTGTGGCCTTGATATTGCCTTCTACCCTGCCGCCGACTATAATGCCCCTTGCCGCAGCATCGCCTTTAAGGTGCGCTGTCTCTCCAAGAACAAGCCAGTCGGTTTCAATATTGCCCTCAACAGTTCCATCCACCCTGAAGGTCCCTGTTGATTTTATATCACCCTTGAAATAGCTGTTGACCCCAACGAAAGATTCAAGTTTTTCGGTATTTTTTGAAAACATATACTAACTCCTTCCTTCGATAAAAGTTTGAGGGTTGACAGGACTCCCGTTTTTCCACACCTCGTAATGCAGGTGAGGGCCTGTTGAGTTTCCTGTTGAGCCGACATAGGATATTATGCCGCCTTTCTTTACGCGCTGCCCTATCTTAACTGCAAGCATCTTATTATGGGCATAAAATGTTGAAAAACCAAAACCATGCTCCAGAACCACGAGATTGCCGCTGCCTCCGTTCCAGCCAGCAAAACTCACAATTCCATCTGCTGTGGCTGTAACAGGATTGCCGGGATTAGCGCTAATATCCAGCCCTGCATGAAAATCCGCCTCCCCTGTTTGGGGATGGGTTCTTTTGCCGTAAGGCGAGGTGATGTTTCCTCTGACAGGCCAGCCCTTCGGGGTTGCCACGTATAGGTCTCTCTGCTGGCTTAAATAATCCCTAATATCTCCAACGCCCTCCATTGTCTTTTTTATCTGCTGTTTCAGGGCCTCCATATCAATTGCCCCGCTGTCGGACGTATCCATATTTTCGAGAACCTTTTGTTTGGAATTGAGCGCAAAAAGTTTCCTGAACTCGCCCTCTGCCTTCTTAAGGGCAGCCATGGTTGCCTTCATTTCTATGAACTGACTCGAATAGTAACCGACCCGCTCTTTCATCCTGTGGTATTCGAAGGCGTCAATAGCTATGGAAAATACATAAGCCGTGCCTATCCCGCAGAGGATTATAGAGACGAATATGCCTGCATAGGGCAGCTTAAGGTTGAACGGTTTTCTGTTGCTGTGGGGGATCAGCATTATCGTTATCGGAGTGAACGACTTCTTAATCAGGGCTTTTATCCTATGCATAGGTTGTCCCTCGGCCTCCTTTTTCGATAGTCCCGATCACGAAAGAAGCGTATCCCGCTTTCTTTAAAATGGAGATGGCCTTGCCTGTTTCGGTTTCCGGGATAACGATAATATACCCTATCCCCATATTAAAAGTCATCCTCATCTCGTCATCGGGCACATTCCCCATTTTTTTAATCAAATGGAATATCGGAGGGACCGGCCACGAATCTTTCTTTATCACGGCAGATATGCCCTTTGGAAATATCCTCGGAAGATTGCCGGTTATCCCGCCGCCCGTAATGTGAGCCATGCCTTTTATCCGCACCTTATCTTTAAGGGCATTAAATGCCTTTACATAAATCCTTGTCGGCCTCAGGAGCTCTTCGCCGAGAGATGAACCGAGTTCCGGGACATGCTGATTGACGCCTGTTTTTTTTATGCCAAAAAACACCTTTCTGACCAGTGAATATCCGTTGCTGTGAAGCCCGTTTGACGCAAGCCCTATTATGGCGTCCCCTTTTTTTATTTTTGAACCGCTGATTATTTTATCCCTGTCAACAACGCCTACTGCAAAACCCGCAAGATCATATTCTCCTTCAGAATAAAATCCCGGCATCTCTGCCGTCTCCCCGCCTATCAGGGAGCAGCCTGCCTGCCTGCATCCCACGGTTATCCCTTTAACAACCTCTGCCGCCTTTTCAGGCTTTAGTCTTCCTGTCGCAAAATAATCGAGAAAGAACAATGGCTCTGCGCCGCTTGTGAGTATATCGTTTACGCACATCGCAACGAGGTCTATGCCGACCGTGTCATGCCTGTCCGTCATGAACGCTATCTTTAACTTTGTCCCGACCCCGTCTGTCCCGCTTACAAGCACGGGCTTTTTATATTTTTTTGCGTCAACCTTAAAGAGCGCGCTGAATGAGCCTATGTCTGTTATGACCTCGCGTCTGAAGGTCTTCTTTGCCATGGGCGAGATAAGGCTGACGAACCTGTCGCCTTCGGAAATATCAACCCCGGCCTTTTTGTATGTAAGGGTATTCATTACTCGTCCTTTCAGGATTTTGGGTAAAAAATGAAAATTGTTTTAATGCTATCACATTTGATCTGATTTTGGAAGGGGATTTTATTTTTTGAGGCCGAATTCCTTCATCTTCAATTCCTTTCTCTTTATCTTTCCGCTTATAGTCTTTGGAAGCTCGTCAACGAACTCGATCTTCCTCGGATATTTATAAGGCGCAGTATGGGCCTTGACAAAATCCTGAAGCTCTTTAATAAGGGAATCCGAAGGACTGTAGTTTTGAGTCAGGACTATAAATGCCTTCACAACCTCGCCTCTTACTTCATCGGGACTTGCAACAACTGCGGACTCTTTTACAGCAGGATGTTCGATAAGAACGCTCTCTATCTCAAAGGGCCCTATCCTGTATCCTGATGTTAGAATCACATCGTCAGCCCTTCCAACAAACCAGAAATAACCGTCTTTGTCCTTATATGCCCTGTCGCCTGTCATATACCAATCGCCTCTTATTGTCTTTCCTGTTGCCTCAGGATTTCCGAGATATTCCCTGAACAGCCCGACAGGCCTCTCCGGTTTAATCTTTATCGCTATGTCCCCTTCGGCGCCCGGAAGAGCCGGATTTCCGTTCTCATCAATGATATCAACATTAAACCCCGGGGCCGGAACTCCCATTGAACCGGGTTTTAGAGGAAGGCATCTGTAATTTGCCAGAACATTTACCGTCTCTGTCTGGCCGTAACCGTCATAGATATAATTGCCGGTTCTCTCTTTCCAGATTTCGATTATCTCTTTGTTTAACGGCTCTCCTGCTGCAACAAAATGCCGCAGCGATTTGAAGTTGAATTTTGAATCTTGAATCTCTTTCACCATCATCCTGTAGGCTGTAGGCGGTCCGCAAAAAGTAGTAACAGGATATTTCCTTAGGGTTTCTATTATCATGGAAGGGGCGAACTTTCCTTTTTTATAAAATGAAAATATCGTCGCTCCAGTATGCCACGGCCCGAAAAAACTCGACCATGCAGCCTTGGCCCAGCCTGTATCGGAAAGATTCCAGTGCACGTCACCCGGTCTCAGATCCAGCCAGTATTTGCCTGTTATAATGTGCGCTAACGGATACGACGCCTGAGTGTGAACGACCATCTTCGGAAGACCTGTTGTGCCTGACGTAAAATAAATTAATGCAGGCTCGTTTGAGGAAGCCCTCTCGCCCTCAAAATCAGCCGAGTTATTTCTTTCTTCTATGTAATCATGCCACCCCTGTTTGCTGGTCGGTAATCCCCCCGTCCCCCCTTTAGAAAAGGGGGGTGAGGGGGGATTTGACGGCTCGGTGGAAATAAGTATAAGCAGGGGATTGGTTTTAGAACCATTTACCGCATCTTCAACTTTTGCAGCATTCTCCTCTGTTGCGATAAGGGCTTTTATGTCTGTTGCGGACAATCTGTATTCGATATCCTTTGAGGTAAGAAGGGTTGTTGCCGGAATCGGGATTGCGTTAATCCGCATAAGGCCGAGCATGACTTCCCACCACTCGGGAATATTCGGAAGCAGCACAATAACCTTGTCCTGTCTTTTGACGCCCATTTTCTTAAATGCGCCGGCACATTTTGATGAAAGGCTTTTTAATGCGCTGAATGAAAATTTTTTTTCGATAATGCCGTCTGTCCAGAACAGCGCAAGCCTGTCTTCCCATTTATCAAAGACATCGAGGGGGAATGAGAATCTGTCGGGAACCGGCAGGGTAAATTCCCGGTATTGGCTCTTGTAATCTTGCATATTGGGTTCGGGCTGCATTAAAATTATGCTATCATAATGAAAACATACAAAACAATTATTAAGTTTTAGGGCGTAATGGGCGAAGAAAGAAGACATTTCAGAAGGTATAAAAAACACTCCGAGTTTAAACTCAGCATTAAAGGCAAGTCCTTTAAGGCAGAAACCGTTGACTATTCCCTCACAGGCATCGGCGCCATAGTTGAGGATAGCCCGCCTATTAAAGAAGGGGATATTATTGACCTTAACATTGCTGCTCCTATCGTAAAGACAAACGGGAAAGTAGTCTGGATAAAGAGGACCAATTCCGGACTGAAAATAGGAGTAGACATTGAACAGTTAAAGGGCAATTTAGGGGACTACGAATTTGCAGACACACTCACCGGCCTCCAGAGAACAATCAAGACAGGCATACTTGAAGTCGTAAGCGGCGCAATCGTTAAAAAGATTTACATCAAAAACGGCGACATGATATTTGCTGCCTCGAATCAGGATGAAGACCGGCTGGGAGACGTCCTCCTTAAAGAAGGGAAGATTACCCAGGAACAATACAATCAATCCGTTGATGAGATAAAGAAGACCAAACAGAGGCAGGGCACGATTCTTGTCAGGCTCGGTCACCTTAAACCTCAGGAGCTTATCCGGGCGGTAATCCATCAGGTCGAGGAGATAATAATAAGCCTATTCGGCCTGGAGCATGGAAGTTTTGAATTTAAAGAAGCGCCCCTTCCAACGGATGAAACAATCACGCTGAAGCTGGGCGCGGCAGACCTTATATATCGGGGGATAAAAAGGAGCAATATGGTCGCCCAGATGGAAAGCAACCTGCCTCCTATGGATTCTATCCTCTGCTTTTCAGCAGACCCGATGAAACTTTTTCAGCATATTACATTGGATGAAAAAGGCAAGATAATACTCTCATACGTTGACGGCAAGGCTGCAATAAATAATATCATCGCCGCGTCAAACCTCGATAAATCCGAGGCCCTGAAGACCATATACGCTCTCTTAAACACAGGAATAATAGATGTTTTGGAGGAGAGGGCCGGGGAAGAGACCGTTCAAGAGGTAAGCGCTGACGAGGTTATTGAAAAGCCCGAGGCAAAGATGGATGC
>SCSY01000118.1 GCA_004298625.1 Nitrospirota bacterium
GGCGGGGTTGCCGTGAAGGAATCCGCGCCCGCATCCACAGCAATGCCTAATTTTTTAACCATATTGATCATCGCTGCATGGGAGATATCTGTCCCCAGAATCCTGTTCACCTTATCATATTTCATGTTTATGGAAACCGGCGCATATTTTTTCGGATATACGTCAATCTTCCTGTAAACCCTGCCGCCCGCTACTTCCTGCATCAGGGATGCCGCCCTGTCAAGCGCCTTGTCCAGAAACTCTATATCCGCTCCCCTCTCAAATCTGTAAGAAGACTCCGACTTAAGCCCCAATGCCTTTGATGTTCTCCTTATTGACGTTGGCTCAAAGTAAGCGCTCTCGAGGAATATGTCCTTTGTAGAATCGGTTACCTCGGTGTCGGCGCCGCCCATGATGCCTGCAATTGCAACGGGATTTTTTGAATCCCATATAAGAAGCGCATCAGCAGGCAATTTTCTTTCAACCCCATCAAGGGTGACGATATCGTTGTCTTTTCCTGCCACGCCTGCCTTTATCATTTTTCCAGATAGAGTATCGAGGTCAAAGGCATGCAATGGATGGCCCAGCTCCAAAAGAACGTAGTTTGTTACATCAACAATATTATTTATAGACCTCATGCCGCATTTCAAGAGTCTCTGCTTTATCCAGTCAGGCGACTGTTCAACCTTTACCCCTTTTATAACCCTTCCCGCATATCTTCCGCAAAGGTCGGCATCCAGTATCTCTACTTTAAAACCTGCATCCGAACCTTCCTCTCTGAGATTGTATTCAGAAAGCTTTAAAGGGATATTCATGGCAGCGGAAAGCTCTCTTGCGATACCGAGAATGCTCAGGCAATCCGGCCTGTTGGGGGTGACATTCACCTCGAATATGGAATCGTGTCTGGCATGAGGCAGATCGACATCGAGCACAACATCGCCCTCGGCCTTCTCTATGCCCTCGATTTCGAGGCCGATCATAGTAAGTGTTTCAGCGGTCTCTTCAGGGCTGACGGCAATATCAATAAACTCTTTTAACCACTTAAATGTAACGCGCATGATGGTTATTATATCCTTGATAACCGGAGATTGACAAGGGAAAGTTTAGCTTATTGATAAATGCAATACATTTGTCTATTATTAAACAGCAAGGGGTTAAGGGGGTGTTACCCTTAAGACTTTGAAAAATAAAAAAGGCTCCTTTCGGAGCCTTTGAATTGTTGTTGTTAAATTTTGGACTGTCTTAAGCCGCTACTGCCTTTTCGGTCTCTTTAATCCATAAAAGCCTGGAGCCGTTTATAACAGAGGCATTGATCGACTCGATCATCTCTTCCGGATTTACATCGAGGCCTTCTTTTTTCTTGAACGGCTTTAAGGCTGCCTTTGGCTTTGTCTTTAATGCCTTCTTTATGTCTGTTTCTTTAGGCTCTTTAATTGCCTTGCCCATTGCCTTTGAGACTTCCATAAAGATATCTCTGTGAGATTTCGCCTCTCCTGCGGGTTCAACTGCCGCACACAGGCATTTAAGCTTCCCGAAGTAATCAACCACCGTGCCTGCTGTTTCAAGGAACGCGGCTGAAGGAAACACCACGTCTGCCTGCCTTGCAAGCTCTGTCATGTGTGAGTTCTGCACAATCAGAAAATCGGTCTGAGGTCTTTTATTCAGAGGAAGCTCTCCGACAGCATACAGAACCTTTGTCCCGCCTTTGGTCATCTCCTTATATGATTTTCCTCCGCTGGTAAGTCCCATCAAGACAACACCCTTTGCATTGCTCTCGATCGGCGCCGATACAGCCGTGCCTTTAATCATTGCCAGGTTTGCCGAGGCGTCATAAAGAGAAGGCGCAGACAGTATCAGGGGATTAGCTGCTGCCATAAATAATTCCGCAGCCTTAACTGCATCATCCGAAGGGTCAACAGATGCCAGTGCATGGACCATCTCCTTGGGAGCCTTGGTGCCCTTTGATATGGCAGCCTGTGCAATCTCCGCGAGTATCTTTGCCTCGTCTCCTTTAACATTGAGCGTTGCAACGGACGAGATATTTGTATCTCCTGAATTTATAACAACCAGTTTTGCTCCGGAATTCACCTTTTTCCTTACAAGCGCATCAAGCGCCGGCAAGACCCTCGTCCACTGGCTTGGGTTTAAACCAACAAGCACAATAAGGTCCGCGGCCTCGGGATATGCACTCTCATTTATCAATGAATCGGCGTCGGCATAAAGACTAACAGTCGTATCGACATTCTTGGTCTTGACTGCATCGGCAAGCTGTTTTAAGACCAATGCATCTTCATTAAGGATTCCGGCTGTGCTTATAAAACCTGCATCCGGGCCTGCTTTTTTGAGTTTCTCTGCAACAATATTAAGGGCGTCTTCCCATGTTGTATCTATAAGTTCATTGCCGACTTTTTTCATAGGTGTTGCAACTCTTGTCTCTGCCTCTATGCAGTCGAACCCGAATCTTCCATAAGCGCAGATGAATTTTTCGATCGAACCCTCTAATGCGCCGGAATTTATCTTTGCAACCTTTCCGTCCTTTGTGCTTACGGTTATGTCGCAGCTATTTCCGCAGAGAAGGCATACTGAATTTGTTTTTCCATATTCCCATTCTCTTCCTTTACGCCATCTGTCGGCCTCGAGAAGGGCATTAACAGGACATGCATCAACACAGCTTCCGCAGAATGTGCAGGAAGATTCCTGAAGGGGTTTGTCATTGGCGGTGATAACCTTTGCTCCAACGCCCCTTCCCATAAAGTCAAGGACATTTGTGCCCTGATGCCTGCAAACGCGCACGCATCTTCCACAGAGAATACAGTATTCAGGGTCGCGCTTGATGCAGGGATTTGCCTCATCAATCGGATAACCGAATTTTTTTCTTGTGAAACTCGATTCCTTAAGCTCAAAGTCATAGGCATATTTTTGCAGATTGCATACACCTGCCTTCGTGCATGTCATACAATCCAGAGGATGCATCGAGAGAATAAGGTCTATGACGAATTTTCTGGTCTCCTGAATCTTTTCGGTCTTTGTATTTACTACCATGCCTTCTTTTACTTTGGTATTACAGGCTATCATCGGAGCCTTGGCCCCTTCTATCTCCACCAGACACAGCCTGCAGGCGCCTATACCCGGCATGCCCTTGAGATAGCAGAGGTTGGGGATATGGATGCCGGCAAGCTCTGCGGCCTCGATAAGGTTCATGCCTTCGGCAGCCTGAACTTCTTTGCCGTCTATTGTAAGTTTTGTCATATTAGCCATTTAATCCTCCGTTTATTTTAGGGTATAGGGGTTAGGGATTAGGGATTGGTTTAAAAACTAATCCCTAATCCCCCAATCCCTGTCCTTACACTCCTACAGTCTCTTTTGCCTTTACATCAACTATTTCTATCGCATTTGTCGGGCATACCTTGACGCATTCCCCGCATTTAACACATCTTTTTTGCCTTATCTCAAAGGGCAGATAGCCGCTGCGATATTTCTTTTTCTTTTCACCCATGATTGCATTATATTTGCACGCATCCTGGCATAAGCCGCACATAACGCATTTATCAGGGAGAACCCTGTATTCGATTAAAGCAAGACATTCCTTGTCAGGACATCTGCCTTCAATATGCTCTTTATAAACATCGGTGCCGAGCCATTCAAGGATGAAACCTGCTGTGTCCTTTCCTCTTTTACATCTCGATGATTCAATCATGTCAACGGCAATCCTCGCGATCGCCTTGATATCTTTTTCCGAGCCCTTGCCCTCTCTAATATTTTTAAGCCTGATTCTCGTCTCGTATACGCCCATCTCACATGGAAAACATTTGCCGCACATGGGGCCGGCTAAAAATTCTTCTACGTAATAGAGGGCCTTATTGACAGGGCATTTTTTCAGCTCTGCTTCTTTTTTTATGTCCTCAACCTTTTTTTCTTTCTGCTCCGCCATTTATCCTCCGAAATACACTTACACTTACGCTTTCACTTTCTTTTGCTGCTTCTCTACCTTCACCGCTCCTATGGGACATGCAGCATAACATGCCTTGCACTTTGTGCAATAATCCTGGTCTATCAAGAAAGACCTTGAGGTCTCTTTAACTGCATCAAACGCGCAGGCCTGTTTGCAGAGACCGCACAGGAAACACTCTTCCTGTTCAATCCTGAATGAGCCAAGCCCGCTGCAGACCTTGGCGCGGCAGTATTTATCATTTATATGCTCTTCATATTCTTCTCTAAAATACTTTATCGTCGTAAGGACAGGGTTTGGCGCAGCCTGACCCAGGCCGCAAAGAGCGCTTTTCTTTGTCTGTTCCCCGATCTTTTCGAGTCTCTCTATATCTCCTTTTTCACCCTTGCCCGACGTTATCTTTTCAAGTATCTGAAGCATCTGATATGTGCCTATCCTGCAAGGCGGGCATTTCCCGCATGATTCCGACTGGCAGAAGGAGAGGAAGTATTTTGCAACGTCCACCATGCAGTTGTCTTCGTCCATAACAACCATGCCGCCCGATCCCATCATAGAGCCGACCTTCGAGAGCGAATCAAAATCTACGGGAAGATCAAGTTTCTCAGCAGGGATACACCCGCCTGACGGGCCGCCTGTCTGGACAGCCTTGAATTTTTTCCCTCCCATGATACCGCCGCCGATGTCGTATATTATTTCTCTAAGGGTTATCCCCATCGGGACTTCGACAAGCCCTGTGTTGACAACTTTCCCTGTAAGCGCAAAGACCTTTGTGCCGGGTGAAGTCTTTGTGCCTATACTTAAAAACCAGTCAGCGCCTTTTTCTATAATCTGGGGCACGCATGCATAAGTCTCTATATTATTCAGATTTGCCGGATAACCCCAGGCCCCTCCGCCGGGTTCGGAAAGCCTTGGCGGTCTTGGCCTTGGGAATCCCCTCTCTCCTTCGATGGAGGCTATTAATGCAGTGGATTCTCCGCATACAAAGGCCCCTGCCCCTTCTCTTATGTCAAGCGTGAAGTTAAAGCCGGTTCCCAATATATTTTTTCCGAGCAGCCCGAGTTCCTCTGCCTGTTTTATGGCATGGCCGAGATTCTTAACTGCCAATGGATATTCATGCCTCACATATATCATTCCGTATTCAGCGCCTATTGCATAAGCACAGAGCAGCATCCCCTCAAAAAGACTGTGGGGGTCTCCTTCCATAACAGACCTGTCCATAAACGCGCCGGGGTCGCCTTCATCTCCATTTGCAATAACAAATTTGATTTTGCCGGGAGCGCCTTTTGTATGCTTCCATTTCTTGCCTGCCGGAAATCCAGCGCCGCCTCTTCCCCTGAGATTGGCCTTATCGATCTCGCCTAATACATCCTCAGGCGTCATTGAACCCAGCGCTTTTTCTATTGCCGAATACCCTCCGACAGCTATGTAATGATAAATATTATGCGGGTCTATAAGCCCGCTGTTCCTCAGGGCAATCCTGAGCTGTTTTTTATAAAACGGCACATCAGTCATGTCAGGGATGGGCTCGCTTAATATATTTTCCCTGTACAGGCTCTGGCGGTAAGGCATGCCCCCCGCAACCGTATAATTCAAGAGCCATTTTGCATGCTCTGGCTTAACCTTTTGATAAAATATTTCCTGAGGCTCTACCTTCAGTATGGGACCCATCTGACAAAAACCCTGACAACCTGTTTTAACAATATCAAGGGTTAATCCCTTCCTGCCTGCTTCCTCCTCAATCGCATTTACGACCTTTGGGGTGCCCGAAGCTGTGCATGCGGTTCCGCTGCAGATCCGTATCCTCGGAACATCAGGCTTGAACGTCTCTCCCACGACGCGTTTCCTCAGGCTTTTCAGCTCATCTATATTTTTTAATTTTTCCATGAATTATTTGCCTCTGACCTTCTTTATTATGCCATCAACTTTCTTTGGGCTGAGGTCTCCGACAACTTCCTCGTTCACCGTAATAACAGGCGCAAGGCCGCAACAGCCGACGCACCCGACTGTCTCAAGGGTAAGTGATAAGTCCGGCGTTGTCTCGCCTTCTTTTATGCCGAAAGACTCTTCAATCTTCTCAAGAACCTTCCCCGAGCCCCTCACATGACACGCAGTCCCGGTGCATACACAGACTATATTTTTGCCACGCGGCTTAAAATAAAAGTGCTTGTAGAATGTCGCCGTGCTGTAAACTTCAACCAGCGGAATATCGAGTTTTTTTGACAGCGCCTTTAATACATCCTCAGGCAGGTAATTGTATTCTTTCTGTATGCTCTGAAAGGCATGTATCAGAATGCCCCTCTTCTTCTGGACCTCTGTCAATATGTCTTTGACGTTTCCGACCTTTTCATCTACGTCAAGTTCTTCTACTTTCATCAAACCTCCAAAGAATAAGTCAAATAGGACTTATAAGACCTATATTAATAGATTCCAATATGCGGTTTTGCCGCCCTTTCGATCTCACGCCTTGCAGCCATATCCATCAATACCCTCTCGGCTCCGAATTTACCCGGCTCATATTTCTTAAGCTTGAGAGCTTCCCTTGCCTTGTCAATATAATCAAGGGCCATTTGAAGTATTTTTTCCGGATCGGGCTCGAAGTGCAGTGCGCCTTTAAATCTCTCGAACCACACCTCTGTCATAATCCTTGTAACCTCTTCGCTTGCGCCTACAGGCGATTCGCCGCCGAATATTACAGGGACGCCGGATGCTGCAAAATAGCATCCTATCGCGATCGCCTTCTCGGTTATCCATTCGGGCGCAATACCGACAGCAGGCATCCCGCCAATTTCATCAGAAAGTCCGCCTTCTGCCGCCATTGCAGTGGCAATGGTAAGAATCCTTGTATTATCAACGCAGGAGCCGAGATGAAGTATCGGAGGGATTCCGATTGCCTCGCATACTTCTCTTAATCCGGGGCCCGCATTTTCAAGCGCCATCTCAGGGGTTAAAAATCCTGCAGTGCCGCATGAAGCTGAACTACAGCCGGTAGATAAAACAAGGACGTCATTTTTAATCAATTCCAAGGCCAGGAATTTATGTACACCTGTGGAAGGGAATCTGGGGTTGTCGCATCCTGCAAGCCCTACCGCTCCCCTGACCCTTCCGGCCATAATAGCATCGTTCAACGGCCTGAACGAAGCCCTCCATTTCCCGCCCTGCATATACTCTATATATTCCTGGGAGAAACCGGCAATAACCGGGTACGTCTCTGAAATATGGCTCCCCTCTTTTTTCCTGTTAGGGAAATTATCAATCGCAATCCTTACTATTCCCCTTGCTACGTCTTTTGCCCTGTGCTCGTCAAAGGGCACATGCTCTGCTCCGGGGATCTTTACCTTTTCAGAGGTTGTAATCACTTTAGTGTGAAATTTTTTTGAAAGCTCGGTAATGGCCGGCATTATGCACTGTACATCAACGACCATGGCATCAATGAGTCCGGTCATAATGCCGAGTTCCTGATTTGTAAACCCTCCTGCCGTAGGAATGCCGTGCCTCATCATAACTTCATTGGCAGTGCAGCACATACCGCCGAGGTTTATCCCATTTGCGCCCTTTGTCTTGGCATAGGCCACCAGTTCGGGCTCGGATACCACATCCACTATCATCTCGGCCAATGAAGGCTCGTGACCATGAATAACGAGATTGACCTCATCTTCTTTAAATATCCCTAAACTCGCCTCTGCCCTTACAGGCATAGGTGTCCCAAAGAGTATATCCGTAATATCGGTGGACATCATGCTGCCGCCCCACCCGTTTGAAAGCGCAGTCCTGAGGCCGTGTGTCAACAGGGAATCGGCATCGGCGTCCATCCCCATTGTTGTCCTGTCCATGCATTCCGCAATCTCTCTGTCAATGCCCCTCGGAACAATGCCCCACTTTTTCCATCTTTCCTGTGTCTTTTGAGGCGCCCTCTTTATAAAATTAACAACGCCTCTCTGGCGTCCGAAATCTTCAATTAATTTCAGTGCCACATCCTTTGCCACATCATTCACGGGCCTGCCTTCGAACTCTATATTAAGATCCGCGGCAACCTTATACAGCTTCTTTACATCCTTTATCTGAAAATCCTTTGCCTCGCCTTCCGCAACCGCAAGCAGAGTAAAAGCCATATCCCTGCCGTGGTCTCCGTGACAGGCCGTGCCTGCCGCAATCATCCTTACAAGATTCCTTGCAGCAACCACAGGGAGGCTCGCGCCGCATACGCCCTTTGCTTCCTCTTCGGCATTTTTCCCCACGAACCTGCACGGCCCCATGTGGCAGACCTTACAACAGGCCCCTGTTTCACCTATAGGACAGGGTTTAAGCTTATCTGCCCTTGTAAAACATGTCTCCATGTTGCGGGATTCCGCCCACTCCAGGATCTGAGCAGCTTCTTTATTTGCGGTCTTTGTTATTTTCTCCATCCTTTTTTATCCTCCGTATCAGTGATTAGTGTCTGTGGTCAGTGTCAGTTAAATATTTACTGACACTATTCACTGTCACTGACACTTATTTTTTTATTATAACATTGGATCCATGCCGAGCGCCGGGTGCCCCGCATTCGTAAGGAACTCAAGCAGTTTTTCCGAATCTTCTGCTACGGTCTCGTCCGCAATCTTGTCAAGGAGATCAGGGACCCCTTCTTCGGCAGCCCTTTTGCTGAACTCATCCTTAAGACTTTCCTTAAGGTTCTTTGTCATCCACACTATCCTCTTTATGCCGCCGTCTCCATGGAGGAATTTTTTGCTGACTATGAAGTTTCTCCCTATGCCCATAAATCCGGGGTTCTGCGTGCCGCCGCCAACGCTTCCTGCCAGAGTTGAGAACTTCATACCGGCAGGCGTCATGCCGGTGTGGCCTCTCTGGACTATCATTATCCCGTTAGCCTCAGGGATTATTGCGACGATACACTCAAAACAACCGCATGAGGTCATCGGGTTTTCCATTATAGTGTAAAGGTTCAGGGTCTCGACTGCTCCTCCGGACGCCTTTTTCAGGTACTCATCAATGCCGCCATATCTTCCGAATCTTGCGTCTAAAAGATCGCCCTTTGCGATGGGCTGATTTCCGCCTGTCGGGTCTATCTCGTAAGCAGCCTTTCCGTCGAGCCAGTTGTAGGCCCCGCAGAGGCCCAGTCTTTCAGGACTTATAACGCAGACATGGCTCGGCGCAAACGACTGGCAGAGCAGACATGAATAAAATGTATCAACTGCCTCGTCGGTAAGATTTCCAAGCCTGTGGTCGCGCTCTTTATATGCTTTTCTTGCCTCTTCCTGTATGGCAAGGACGTCTTTTTCATCCACATATATTGTAACCTGTACCTTGTCCACAATAGACTTAAACCTGTGGTGTGACATTGTGGCCTGGACTACGCCTATATGTTCCAGTGTCAACCCGTCTTTCTTTGCGTTATTGCTTATCCTTATCCAGTTGAGATCACGCTGACCCATGTGCCATAGACCCTGGGCCTCATTGAGGTTATGGTGTATCTTTCTTTCTATTATGGACTCGAAATCCTTCTGCATCTTTCTTCCCGCGACATCTATGACAATGCCCAGGGGCATCTGACCGCCTTTTTCGAATCTCTCTTTCCAGTTTTCGCCTACGATAATGACCTTGTTATCCTCTATCTCATCCAGTTCCTTCATCCTGACCCATTCAAATGCCGGGGTTCTCTGTCCTCCGAACTCGATGAACATATCCTCTTTCCTGATCCTCTCGCCCTCAAATGCAGGTCCGTAAGCGACGGGTATCGGAGGCTTTTCTATCGTAATTTTTAATCCCCTGACCTCTATCGCCTTCTGAACGATCTTGGCATGGTCGAATTCCTTGTCAACTTCTTCATAAATACATACTCCCGTCGGATGTATAACCGGCACGTCTGTATCGGCAATAGCCGGAAATCCCATATTTATGGCTCCAGCTCCCGTTGTCCATATGATCTCATTCAGCGGGCCGAGGACTATTGCAAAGGCAAAGACCCTGTCCTTCTGGTATTTGAGATGCTCTTTGTAATCACCGGGTTTTTTGCCTCCGAAGATCAGGGACGCCCTTATAGCCCAGTCGAGCGCGTAGAGCGTATGCTCTGTGTCAGGCCCCAGAGGGACGATCCTTGTATCCCATCCCAATTCCACACCTTTTCTCAGAAGCTGTTTTGTAACGCTGTTGCCGTTAACATTGCCTGAAAGGAATGTAAGTATGTTCTTTTCCTGAAGCTCCCTTATGATCTTTTCTGCTGTATCGTCATCAGGGGCGGCGCCTATAACCGCTGCAAATCCCGGCATTGTTCCGTCAACGAGCTGGATGCCCAGATTCCTCTGAATGGTATCTGTTATAAATCCGTTATAAACATAGCCGGTCTCAGGGTCTTTGCAAGGCTCAAGGCCGTTAATGTAACGAACAGCAAGCAGTATCTCTTCCGCAAAAAGCGTCGCCATTCCTGAATCAAGCGCTTCGCCAAGGTAGGGCTTCCATAAATGCTCTTCCGGTTCTTCATGGAGTAATTCCTTTGCCATGCTGAGAGCAACCTTCATGTCAGCAAGCGTCTTTACAGGGAAGGCCGTCATTGCATATATCATTGGAAGATAAAAAGCAGTATCGGGAAATTCGAAAGCGAAGTCCTTGCCCTTTTCAGCAATTGCCTTTTCGAGCATCTCCTCGGCCTGTTTGACCAATTTATGGCTGCCCCTTATGACTGCAGAGGCTATTAACTTAGACATTGTTACCTCCTGGATTTAGCTTTCAGCATTTAGCCGTCAGCTTCGGATTATAAAGCTGAGAGCTGAAAGCTGATCGCTTTATTGCTATTAAATTTATGCTGTTCTTGCTTTTAAAAAAGCCGGCAATCCGTTTGCCTCTCTCGGGCCGACCGTTATTTTCCAGCCTTCGAGTTTTTCCTCGATAGACCCGCTTAATATCGCGACATATCCCGGGATTATCAACTCCCTGTGTTTCACCTCGTTCTCTATGCCGCTCTCTTTAATAAAGGCCGCTATCTTTGACGCCGTGAACTTGCCTGCTGCCCATGCGGTCAACACCGACAAGCCTTCACAATCCATTACTGCAAGCCTGCAGGGCACCTTGCTGTTTTCTATTTCACCCGAAACAATAAAATATGTAAGAGAGAAATTTGTCGTAATCGTAAGCGGCGAATCAGGCGTTGCCTCTCCGATCTTGTATATTTTCTGCTCCACCTGCATAGGCACCTGTGGGTCGGTATATATATTTTGCCGTAAAGTAAACATTACAAGATTTTTCCACTTTTCTATACTGCTCAGCACGACTATAGAAGCATATTTTGCGATGCCTACTGCTGCAATAAGCGCCTCGTGGAGACTGTCGTCTCTTTGCGCAAAATTGATGACAGGATAGCCCAATGCCTTGAAGTTTTTCTTTACGGCAGCCCTTCTGATAAGGGTGTTATTCCCGATGATATCCTTTGCCTTTTTTGCGCCCGAGTCTATTACCATATCTTCAACACCAAGTGCTTTTATCTTTTCGGTTAATGCCGAAAGTTCGTCAAGCCCGCCTGCTGTTACGCCGAGGATAGCCTTTTCAGCCTTTGCAATATTTGCCATGGCCTCTGCATTTACAGGGCCGGCGCCATAAATAATCGGCCTCTTCCCTGCAAAAAGCTTTGCTGCCGCCTCTGCCGCCGCAGGGTCTGTTGTTGCGAGTATTACAGGCACATTTGGGGCCTTTGACGAAATAATTTTTGCAGCCGCCTCGAATTTGGCCTTGTCTCCGGAAACATTTGTAAGCGCAATTGCGTCAATCCTCAGTTTTTGCCCTACCCTGTCAATCTCGGAAGAAAGCACCTCTTCTGTTTTCTTTGTTATATCGGATTCCGAAAGCGTATCTTTTATCTCAACAGCCAGGATGCATGGATTTACGAACTTTTTATCATGCCTGAAAAGCACGGTCTCTTCGCCCATCTTAACGGCCCTGTCGCCTGTGCCGAATGTAATCGGCCTGACAGGAGGCGCCGAGGCCTCGCCGAGTATCTTCTTTGCGTCTTCCGAAACATCAGGGCATAAATCGAGTGTAGCCTGCCTCTGTGCAAGTTTCATTGCAAAGGCAAGACATGTAGGATGCCCGCATTTTTTGCAGTTTGTCTTCGGTAATAATTTAAATATCTCAACGCCTGATAAAGCCATTTTTTAAACCTCCGGTAAAATCATTAGCTGTAAGCTGACAGCTATCAGCTATTAGCTTTTTTTTATTTTATCTAAACAAGTTCCTCTATTACTTTCTCAACTGCGCTAACAGCCTTTGGATGCCTCATGATTAAGAGTTCGGCGCCTGCCATGATAAGCGAGGCCGCGGTAGTCGCCTCCCAGGCAATGCCTCTTTCCTCTGCATTACCCCATAGAGGCACCTCTGATTCAGGGGCCTGCGTCTCTTTAATCTTCCATACATACATGCCTACATCGGCAAGCATCGGCGGCTGCATCGTAAGGTCATTCTGCGTCAGAGCGGCGAGCCTTATCCTCTCCATAACTGAATATGTATATTCAAGCCCGTAACCCAGCGCAGAGCACATAGGGTCTGTTATAAGTCTTTCTTTGTCAAAACCCATCTGTGTTATGAGGATGTTAAGCTGTTTTGAAAGATTTATGTCAAGCTCGGACATGGCGATCAATTTGTGATTATTTGCCATCGCGGCAGCAGCGATTGTCTTGTAATTGGCCTCCTGCGCTTTTCCTATTATGCAATTCTTATCCTTCGAGGCCTCGGCAGCGGCTATCAGAACAGGGGAATCTTTCTCGGCATGGTTACTGCCGAGTATTATTAAAGGAACGTTTATCGCTGAAAGCACATCCTTTACTGTTTTAGCGGCATCTTCCGGCGAGCGGTTTTCCCTGTCAGGGTGTGTGCCGACAAGTCTCAGGGCTATTGCCTTAGCCTTTAATGTTTCCTGACAAAATTTTGCCCATGTAACAGGGTCTCCAGACACGCTGCTGTAGGGTTTCTGGACATTCTCAGGCCAGTCTGACGGAGGCACATCCTGTACCTCATATGCAATTACAGGCTTATTCGGGACTGCGCCCTCGAACGCGTTAAAGGGAAGGACGTTTTCACCGCCAAAGCTGAGCGCATTCGCGCCTGTGCCTATATTTACCTGATAAACCTTGCCTGAATAAGTCTCCTTGGGAGCAACAAAAGCCATTTTAACCTCCATTAAAGCTGATAGCTAATAGCTGAAAGCTGTCAGCTAAATTACATTTCCAGATACGAATGCGCATAAAGGGTCCTGCCCATTATCACATCAAGCGTCTTTTTTATCTCTTTTTCTTTTTCAGGGTTATCGATCTTTTTCCCGGCCAAAACATCATCAAGGAGTTTTTTCTCGTTCAGGGCTTCAGCCATCTCATGAGCATCGGCTATGGCGGAAGTCAATCCGGCATTCATGAGCATCAAGAAATAATATTTATTCAATATCGGTCTTATGTGCTTGGGGCAACCGTTTGAAATATTGCTCAGGCCGACAACGGTCTTCATGGGTGGATCATTCATTTCCTGGAACATCTGTATGGCCTCGACGACTTTCAGGGCATGGTCCTGAGAAGTTGCAATCTGAAGGACTAGGGGATCAAGCCATAAATCCTCTAGAGGTACCCCGTATTCCATGGCCCTTGCCATTATCTCCGCGGCTATTGCAGCCCTTTCTCCGGCATCGGCAGGAAGGCCGCCCTTCCCTACTGTGAGACCTATAACCTGTGCATTATATTTTGCTCCAAGTTCAAGTATTGGAAATCTCTCGGGGTCATTGGATGTTGAATTAATTAAGGCCCTGCCCCACTGATTATTATGGACCTTTAATCCTGCCTCTATTGCGCTTGCATTTGTCGTGTCAAGGCATACCGGCAGGGGGACAACTTCCTGAATTGTTGTGACCATCCACTGCATCAAATCCTCTCCGCCGTCTTCTGCAGGGCCGATATTGGCGTCAATTATGCCGGAGCCTTCTTTCCACTGCCGGGTCGCAATCTCCTGGATCGGGCCCTTGTCTTTTTTCATCATAGCTTCCCTGACTCTCTTTGCTATGATGCTGAGTTTTTCGCCTATTATCAGCATTCCCTGAAAGCCTCCTTAAGTATATTAGAACCCTGTTACCCTTGACCAGCAAACTGGCGGGAAAGTTATTTTATCACAAAATATTGACGAGGTAAACAGATTTAAAGCAGTTTTTAAATTTTTAATTTTAATGAATCCATAAAATTTTTTAGGTTGTTCCGGCTTTTGTGTGGGTAACCATTAAATTGTTAATAAAATTGTCATTGCAAGGGATAAAATGACGAAGTCTACGATCCGTAGGGCAATCTAATTTTTAAATTAAGCGGCGGAAAGTTCCGGCAGTTTGAATTCTATCTTCTTGCCCATTACTGTAGATGCCTCTATAAC
This sequence comes from Nitrospirota bacterium, assembly GCA_004298625.1. Lineage (GTDB taxonomy): Bacteria > Nitrospirota > Thermodesulfovibrionia > Thermodesulfovibrionales > UBA1546 > SCSY01. The sequence continues at coordinate 14,312 of SCSY01000118.1, forward strand.
TTCGATGCCGATAAGTTTGTCCTCTTTATCAAAATCAGCATGCACTCCCGGGCTTACAGTAATGGTTTTTGCCGCCTTCACTTCAGGTTCGGCAAAATACATGTACAGCAAATCCCTCTCAGGATCATATTCAATCTTCATATTTACCCCCTCTTTAAAAACTTGCCGTATCGTGCCTTTCTGTAATTTTTATTTCTTGACTCATAATAGGCAATTATAACATGCAAGAAACAGCCACGGCGCAGAAAAGTTGCCGCCCCGCGCTTTCGAAGCGAAGAATCTCACTTGGGATTGCCGCGCTCCCTTTGGTCGCTCGCAATGACAACAACAGAAAAAACCGGAAAATAGAATTTCAGAACTCAGCAAATAACTACCTCGCGGGCAAGACCACCCGAAACCCGTCGAAGCTGCGACGGCCCGTAGGTGCGTCCCAGCCCCGGAACGAAGCCTCCAAGCCCCTCGTATAGCCGTTCCAGGAACCACCACGCCGAACCTTAGCTTTTCCGCTTGAAGGCCCGGTTGG